>NZ_JARGEE010000105.1:0-23482 GCF_033794485.1 Streptomyces sp. MB09-02B | reverse complement strand
GTGTCGGGGATGGGTCGTCGGCCGGAGGGGTCGGGTCAGGCCGTCGCCGCGCGCAGGAAGTCGAGCGAGCGGCGGGCCACTTCGGGGGCGTCGAGGGAGCCGCCCTGGATCTCCACGGAGACCAGGCCGCGGTGGTCGAGGTCCTGGAGGGCGGCGAGCACGGGCGGGAAGTCGATCTCACCGGTGCCGAGTTCGAGATGTTGGTGGACGCCCCGCCGCATGTCCTCGATCTGCACGTTCAGCAGTCGGGGGGCGGCGAGGCGGACGCACTCCAGCACGGTCCGGTCCTCCACGCAGTGCGCGTGCCCGATGTCGAGGGTGATCCCGAACAGCTCGTGCCCGCCGACCAGTTCGGCGAGTTCGAGGCACCGCTCCACGGTGTCGACGAACATGTACGGCTCGGGTTCGAAGGCCAGCGAGACGCCGTACTCCTCCGCCGTCTCCAGGACGGTCTCGACGCCCACCGCGAGCCGTTTCCACGCGTCCCGTTCCGGCAGCCCGTCGTCCGGCGCGGGGCCGCTGCACAGGTGGACGGTGGGCGAGCCGAGGTCGGCGGCGATGCGTACGGCCCGGCGCAGCAGGTCGACCCTGCGTTCGGACCCGTCCGCCATGAGGGTCGGGTGGTGCTTTCCCCAGGGGTCGAGGAGGTAGGGGGCGCCGGTCTCCACGGTGACGTCCAGTCCGTGCCGGGCCAGGTCCCGGGCGGTCGCGGCCACCCGCCGGGGCAGGTCGTCCGCGTACGGGTCGAGGTGGACGTGGTCGAGGGTGAGGGCGACGCCGTCGTAGCCGAGGTCGGCGAGGACCGCAAGGACGTCGGCCAGCCGGTGGTTGGTGAAGCCGTTGGTGCCGTAGCCGAATCTGAGGGGGGTGGGGGGCGGGGTCATTCCGGCTCTCCTCCTGCGGAGGTCCGTGCTGCTCAGGTGGGGGAAACGCGCCGGGCGAGCCGCCGCGCGAGGGGGTGTACGAGGCCGAGGGCGGCCGCCGCTGCCGTGGCTCCGCCATGTGCCGTCAACGCCGCCTGCAGGGGCATCAGCCCGAGGATCCCGGCGCCGACGGCCCGCCGTACGTTCTCGCCCGACGGTTCCCGTACGGCGCGGGCCTGGGCCGTTCCGTAGCTGCCGAGATAGGCGAGGGCGCCCGCGGCCACCACGCCGGCCCGGACGGCGGCCCTGGTGCCCGACCGGCCGTGCAGCCGCCCGGCACGCCAGGCGACGGCCGTGCGGACGGCCGGGACTGCCGTGGCGAGGGCGGTGGTCGTGGAGGCGGCGAGGGTCGCGGCCGGCAGCCGGGCGGGGGCGCCCGAGATCTCGTGGCGGCTGAGGGCGGTCAGGGTGTAGGTGTGGGCACCGACGAGAGCGGCGGGGACGGCGCCGCGCAGCAGGGCGGCACCGGTCCCGGTAGCGCGGTCCGGTCCGGGCCCGGCTGCGAGCGCCCCCGCGAGGACGTCGAGGGCGCGTGCGGAGGCCATGGCTGCCGGGCCGGCCGGGGTGGACTTCAGCTTCAGGTCGTACGCCCAGACGGCGGCGGCCAGCGGGACCGCTCCCATCAGGCCGCGACGGCCCCCCGAGGCGGCGGCGAGCGCGAGGCCCCCGGCGGTCAGGGCGCCCGCGACGGCGAGGGCGGTGCGGCGCGGGACACGGCCGGACGGGACGGGGCGCTCGGGGCGCTCGACCGCGTCGATCGTGGCGTCGGCGTAGTCGTTGAGGGCCATGCCGGCCCAGTAGAGGCAGACGGACGAACACATCACTCCGACCGTCCGCACGCCCAGCGGGTGCCCTGCGGCGGCGGCACCCGCGAGCACATCGCCCGGGACGCTCAACGCGGCCGGGGCACGGACGAGTTGTGCGAGGTCGGCGAGGCGCACGGCAGGCCGGGAGCCGGAGCCCGGTACCGCTCTCCGATCTTTCATGGCGGCAACTTACCCACGCGACTTGAACATTCACATGGAGAAAGGGTGAAGACCTTTGTCACTTCGTGATGTTGCCCGTGATGTCGCCCGTGATGCTGTCGGTGATGTTGTCCGTGATGCTGTCCGTGATGTTGCTGACGAGCCGGTGAACTCAGGCTTCCTGCCGCAGTTTTCGCCAGACCGCCTTGGCCGCGTTGTGGCCCGACATTCCGTGCACCCCGGGTCCCGGCGGGGTCGCGGAGGAGCAGATGAACACGGCCGGGTGCGGGGTCCCGTACGGGCGGAGGGAGAGCTTGGGGCGCAGCAGCAGTTGGAGGCCGGAGGCGGCGCCGCAGGCGATGTCGCCGCCCACGTAGTTCGCGTTGTGCGCGGCGAGTTCGGGCGGGCCGGCGGTGGCGCGGGCGAGGACGCGGTCGCGGAACCCCGGTGCGAAACGCTCCAGTTGGCGCTCGACGGCGTCCGTCAGGTCGCCCGTCCAGCCGTTCGGGACATGGCCGTACGCCCAGAAGACGTGCTTGCCCTCCGGGGCTCGGCCGGGGTCCACCAGGCTGGGCTGCACGGTGATCAGGAAGGGTCGGTCGGGCGCGCGGCCCTGCCGGGAGGCCGCGTCGAGCGCCGCGCCGATCTCGGCCCTGCTCGCCCCGACCTGGACGGTGCCCGCGCCGCGCGCCTCCTCGGCGGTCCACGGCACGGGGCCGTCCAGCGCGTAGTCGAGCTTGAAGACGCTCGCGCCGTAGCGGTAGGCGGCGTAGTGGCCGCCGAAGCCCGCGATCCGCGCCAGGGCGGTGGGCGAGGTGTCGAAGACGTAGGCGCGGGCCGGCGGCAGGTCGTCGAGGCGCTTGACCTCGTAGTCGGTGTGAATGGTGCCGCCGAGGTCCTTCAGGTAGGCGGCGAGCGCGTCGGAGATGGCCTGCGATCCTCCCCGGGCGACGGGCCAGCCGGCGGCGTGCGCGGCCAGGGCGAAGACCAGGCCGACGGCGCCGGTGGCGAGGCCGTTGAGCGGGGCGATGACATGGGCGACCAGTCCGGCGAACAGCGCCTGTGCTTTCTCGTCCTTGAAGCGGCGCATCAGCCAGGTCGAGGGCGGCAGGCCGGCGAGACCGAAGCGGGCGAGACCGACCGGATCGCGGGGCAGCGCGGACAGCGGCAGCGACATGAAGTCCCGGGCGAGCGTGTCCCACTTGGGCAGGAAGGGCTCGACCAGCCTGCGGTACGCGCCCGCGTCGCGCGGCCCGAACGAGGCGGACGTCTCCCCCACCGAGCGCGACAGCACGGCCGCCGAGCCGTCGAGGAAGGGGTGCGCCATCGGGAGGTCGGCGTGCAGCCACTCCAGGCCGTAGCGGTGGAGCGGCATCGCCCTGAACGCGGGCGAGTTGACGCCGAGCGGGTGGGCGGCCGAGCAGGGGTCGTGGTGGAAGCCGGGCAGGGTCAGCTCCGCGGTGCGGGCGCCCCCTCCCACGGTGTCCTTCGCCTCGAACAGGGCCACGGAGAAGCCGCGGCGGGCCAGCTCCACGGCGGCCGTCAGGCCGTTCGGCCCCGCCCCCACCACCACCGCGTCGAGCATCGACGGCACGTCCGGACCCCTTCGTCGTCGGCCGATGACCACCAGGCCGTGCCGACTGGCTCCCGCCGACGGCAAAACCTGCGCTCAGGATATGCCGCGGCACCGACGACGCCGGTCACGGGTGGCCCGCGCCGGACAAGTCGGAACCCACGGCCGGGTGGGCGCCGCTCGCCCCGGGACGGCGTGGGTGCACCGCTCGCCCCGGCCACCTGGGCGTCACCTGCGCTGGGCCACATGACGCCGAAGCCACCCGGACCGCCTGGTGCCGCGCGCTCCCGGCCCGGCGGAAGACCCGCCCGCGCGGCCCGTGCGTACGGCGGCACGCGCCCTCGGCTCCTGCCTGCCGCGCTCCCTCTCCGCTCAGACCCCGCCCGCCAGCAGCCCCGCCACCCGGCGGGCCGTGGCCGCGTCGCGGGCCGTGGTGAACGGCAGGGTGTTGCCGCCCGTGATGCGGAAGGGCTCGCCGGTCAGGGTGAGGTGGGCGCCGCCCGCCTCCTCGACCAGGAGAAGGCCGGCCGCGTGGTCCCAGGCCGCTTCCCAGCTGAAGGCGACCGCGTCCAAGTGACCCCTGGCGATGGCGAGATACTCCAGCCCGGCCGAGCCACAGGCACGCGGGGAGACGCCGTCGGTCCAGAGGCCGAGCAGGGCCCGCTTCTGCTCCTCCGTGGTGTAGTCCGGGTGTGAGGTGGCTATGTCGAGGTCGCGGCCGGGGTCGGGCGACCCGGCGCGCAGGGGCTCGCCGTCGAGCGTGGCCCCCTGGCCGCGGATGGCCACGGCGAGCCGGTCGAGGGCGGGTGCGTACGTCCAGGAGGCGAGCAGGACCCCGCCCTGGGCGAGGGCGACGAGGGTGCAGAAGCCGGGCTCACCGCGCACGAACTGCCTGGTGCCGTCGACCGGGTCGACGATCCAGACCGGCGCCTGCCCCTGGAGCGCGTCGTACGACGCGGGGTTGGCGTGCACCGCCTCCTCGCCGACCACGACCGACCCGGGCAGCAGCGCGGGGAGCGCCTCCGTGAGGTACAACTCGGCCTTGCGGTCGGCGTCGGTCACCAGGTCGTGCGGGCCGCTCTTCTGGTCGACCTCGTGCGCGGCGAGCTGCCGGAAGCGCGGCATGATCTCCGTGGCGGCGGCCTTGCGGATCGCTTCCTCGACGTCCGAGGTGTGCCGGGCGAGAAACTCGTCGATGGTTTCGTTGTCTTCGATCATGCCTCCATGACAGCACGTGGCACTGACAATCCCCACCCGTTCGGTGTATTCGTCATGGAATCGACGTGAATTCCCGGGGCTGCCCGGGTCTGTCGGAAGCGGAGGGTCCGCCGCGGCTCAGCGCCCGACGGCGTACCCCTGCATGCCGCGCGGGTTCGCCGCCGCCGACAGCACGCCGTTCTCCGGGTCGCGTGCGACCGCGCACAGCCGGCCCTCGGACCAGTCCTCGCCGACGACGACGTCATGGCCGCGCCGGCGCAGTTCCTCGACGACGTGCGGGGGCGTCCGGGACTCGACGGTGACGCTGCCCGGGCGCATACCGCGCGGGTAGAAGGAGCCGGGGAAGCTGTCGTTGTGCCAGTTGGGCGCGTCGATCGCGCCCTGGAGGTCGAGGCCGCCACGCACGTGCGGACGGAGGGCGACGGCGAGGAAGAAGTGCAGCTGCCACTGGTCCTGCTGGTCGCCGCCGGGCGTGCCGAACGCCATGACGGGCACCCCGTCGCGCAGCGCGAGCGACGGGGTGAGCGTGGTGCGCGGGCGACGGCCCGGCGCGAGGGTGTTGGGCAGGCCCTCGTCCAGCCAGGCCATCTGCAGTCGGGTGCCGAGCGGGAAGCCCAGCTCGGGCACCACCGGGTTGGACTGCAGCCAGCCGCCGCTGGGCGTGGCGGCGACCATGTTGCCCCAGCGGTCGACGACGTCGAGGTGGCAGGTGTCGCCCCGGGTGCCGCCGTCCGCCGCGACCTCCGGCTCCCCCGGCACCGGCGACCGGGGGCTCTTCGCCACGGTGGGCTCGCCCCCTCCCCCGAGGCCCTTGGCGACCGTGGGCTCGCCGGCGCCGAGCGCGCTGAAGCCCGGTCCGTCCGTGGCCACCACGCGCGCGTGCGCGCTCAGTCGCGGGGTACGGCCGCCCGGAGCGCCCGGCAGCAGGTCGTACGACGCCGTCTCGCCGACGAGCGCCCGCCGCGCGGCGTTGTACTCGTCGGACAGCAGCTCGGCGAGCGGCACCGGCGCTGCGTCCCCGTACCAGGCCTCCCGGTCCGCCATGGCGAGCTTGCAGCCCTCGACGAGGAGGTGCACGTACGCGGCGGACCCGTACGGGGGCAGTTCGTCCGGCAGCAGGGCGAGTTGCTGGAGGAGGACGGGGCCCTGGCTCCAGGGGCCGGCCTTGCACAGGGTCCAGCCGTTCCAGTCGTACGTGGCCGGGGCCTCGTAGGTCGCGGACCAGGCCGCCAGGTCGGCCAGGGTGAGCGTGCCGGTGTGCCGCTCGCCGCTGGTGTCGAGGGTGGGCCGGCCGGCCTGGCGGACGAGGGCCTCGGCGACGAAGCCGGAACGCCACACCGCGCGTGCCGCCTCGATCCGGGCCTCCCGGTCCCCGGCCCCCTCGACCTCGGCGAGCAGCCGCCGCCAGGTGGCGGCCAGGGCGGGGTTGCGGAACAGTTCGCCGGGCCGGGGCGCCCGCCCGTCCGGCAGGTACACCTCCGCCGACGACAGCCACTCCTTCTCGAAGAGGTCCCGCACGGACTCGACGGTCGCCGCCATGTTCTCCACGGGTGGGTGTCCGTCCTCCGCGTACCCGATGGCGTACTTCAGGACGTCGGCCAGGTCCTTGGTGCCGTGGTCGCGCAGGAGGAGCATCCACGCGTCGAACGCTCCCGGCACGGCGGCGGCCAAGGGGCCGGTGCCGGGGACGAGTTCCAGACCGAGTCCCCGGTAGTGCGCGGCGGACGCCCCGGCCGGTGCGACGCCTTGTCCGCTCAGCACCCGGACCTCGCCGCCGGCCGGGGCGAGGAGGATCGGCACCTCGCCCGCCGGGCCGTTGAGGTGCGGTTCGACGACGTGCAGGACGAAGCCCGCCGCCACGGCCGCGTCGAAGGCGTTGCCCCCGTCCTCCAGGACCGCCATCGCCGACTGCGAGGCGAGCCAGTGCGTCGAGGACACCATGCCGAAAGTGCCTTTCAGGGTGGGACGCGTCGTGAATTCCATATCTGACCTCGGTGTTTACGTGTGTCGGTCGGCCCAGAACGGGCCGTGGGGAGCGTCCGGGGAGAATGAGCCCGAGGCCATCTCCTCCAGGCAGAGCCGTTGCCCCCTCTTTCCCGACGGGCTGCTGAGGCCCGAAACTGCTGCGCTCGCGGAGTCGACGTGCACCCCTTCGCCGTCATCTCCGACCCGGCGACGGGCAAGAAGTACCCGCTCGCCGACTACGCTCTCACGCCCAGCGTCGCGATCGTCGACCCGCTGCTCATCGGGTGGGATGACTCGCCGCCCTCCGGCACGGCGGGGGGTGCCTGATGGAGCGGCTTGTTCCGTCCGATCCGTCGCGCCTGTGCGGGCACCGGCTGCTGGGGCGGCTGGGCGCGGGCGGCATGGGCGTGGTCTACCTGGCCCGCACCGCGGCCGGCGAACTGGCCGCCGTGAAGGTGATCCAGCCCGAGTTCGCCGAACAGCCGGAGTTTCGGGCCCGGTTCCGCCGCGAGGCGGCCTCCGCCGGACGGGTCGACAGTGCCTGGGTGGTACCGGTGCTGGGCGCCGACGCGGAGGCCGGGGCGCCGTGGCTGGCGACGGCGTTCGTGCCGGGGCCGTCGCTGGCGGAGGCGGTCGCGGCGTGCGGGCCGCTGTCGGTGCGAGCGGTGCGGGTGCTGGGCAAGATGCTGGCCCAGGCCCTGGCCGCGGTGCACGACGCGGGCCTGGTGCACCGCGACGTCAAACCCGGCGACATCCTGCTCGCCCTCGACGGACCCCAGCTGATCGACTTCGGCATCGCACGGCCCACGGCCGCCGAGGCGACGGAGCTGACCACGGACGACATGGTGGTGGGCACGCCGGGGTTCCTCTCCCCCGAGCAGGCGCGGGCCCAGCGGTTGGGCAGCCCGAGCGATGTGTTCGGGTCGGCACCAAGGCCGCCAAGGCGTTCACCGCCGCCCACCGCGAGCGCTACGACGAGCCCCCCGGCCGCTGGGTCGCGGAGGCTTACGACGCCGTCGGTCTGATCGCCCGCGCCATGGACTCGCTCGGCACGGACGCGGAATTCGAACCCGGCGAGGTCGCCGAACGCCTCTTCCGCACCACCCATGACGGGGTGGCCAAGCGGATCCGGTTCGTCGAGGGGAGCAGCCACTTCCTGGAGGCGGCGAACATGAACTTCCTGTACCAGGTCACCGACGGCGCCTTCCGCTTCCTGGGGCGCCACGACCAGGTGCGTGGGAGGAAAGGCTGACTGGGCGTGGGGTGAGCCGCATGGAGGCAGGCGGAGCGATCCGCCAGGTCGGTGTCGGCGAGCAGTTCGTCGGTCGCGCGGGCGCCGAGGAAGCCGGAGGTGTCCAAGGCCGTGTGCAGCCCGAGTTCCTTGCAGCGGCGGAAGATCCCGGCCGTGCAGGCGGGCTGCAACAGGGCGCAGGGGGCAGCCGCTGAGGAACAGCACGAACCGGGTCCCGGGACCGTCCACGGACGACGGACGACGAGGTTGCCGCGCCTGAGGTCGGTGTCGACGATGCGGTGGCCTGTGGGCGCATCCGATGATCCGACCTGCCGGCAGGGTCTGGGCTCACGCTTGCTGCTGGGCGCGAACGGTTTCACGGTCCGAGCTGGTCGCCATGGTCGCCGCCGGTGTGGTGCGGGGCCAGGTCCAGGCGTACCACAGGATGAGGGCGAGAACGATCACTTCCAGTGCGACGCCGAGGCCGTAGAAGTACGTCCAGGACTCGCCCACCGCGTTGAATGCCGCGAAGGGGACCTGTACCGACGCCACGACGAGGTTCGTGATGCGGTTCGCCCGGGCGGGCAGCGCCGTCGACAGCACGATCATGAGGATCGGGATCGCCATGAGCACGAGGAAGACGGTCAACAACGTCTGGCTGATGTTGAACTCCCAGACGACGCCGACCTGGATGTCATCGATGACGCCGGGCTTGAAGAAAGCGAGAACGTCCACGTAGACGTACAGGAACATGAAGCTTGTCCACGCTGCGGCGAGCTTGGCTCTCACCGGGATCCGCTGGTTTTCCAGTGCGGTCGTGGTGGGTTGACGCGTTCTCATCGTAGGCTCCGTTGTTGTGGTGAGGACTGGTAGGCCCACGATCGTCGAGCCCGGCGGCGGGCACATCGGCGTCGAGGCCGGACCCGCCTCGGCCGTTGAGAGGAGCGGCGTCTCGTTCTTTCGGTCGGTCCCGGACGCCTCGGTGGCCCCTAGGCTGGGTGTGTGACCACCAATGCCCTGAGCCCGCTGTGGGCCGAGCCCCGCGCCGCGGACGCTCCCGACCGGGTGTCGCGCGACTGGGCGCTGGTCGGGGTGTTGATGGTGACGGCGCTGCTCGAAGGAGTCCTCCGGGACGATGTCCCCTGGCGGCCGTTCGCGACGATCGTGGCGGTCGGACTTGCGCCGCTGCTGTTGTGGCGGCGTACCCACCCGCTGGCCTGTGTCGTGGTGGCCTTCGGCACCGCGATGGCGTTGGGACTGGCGAGCCTGCTGGGCGGGGCCCCGAGCGTGGGCCTCGACACGATGATCTACATCCTGGTGCTCGTCTACGCGCTGGTCCGCTGGGGCTCAGGGCGCGAGATCGCGATCGGGCTGGTGGTGGTGGCGGTCGCTGCGGGAATCGGTACGGTCGCCGACTACACCGGGCCGACCGACGTCATCGGCGTGTTCGCCGTGCTGGCGGCGGCGGCAAACGGAGCGGCGTTCCGCTACCGCGCCGAGAGCTGGCGCCGGGCGTTGGACCAGAGCCGCAGCCAGGAGCGGGTCGGCCTCGCGCGCGAGCTGCACGACATCGTCGCCCACCACGTCTCGGCGATCGCTGTGCAGGCGCAGGCGGGCCGGGCGATGGCCGGGCAGCGACCCGAAGCGGCGCTCGACGCGCTGGTGGTCATCGAAGGGGAAGCGTCGCGGACGCTCGCGGAGATGCGGGCGATGGTCCGGGTGCTGCGCGACGGAGCGCCGGCGGAGTACGCCCCCCAGCCCGGCGTCGCCGACCTGGTGTCCCTCGCCCGACGCGCCCCGGTTCCGGTCGTCGACGTAGAGGTGCCGGATGACGTGGACGAACTTCCGCCCCAGGTCGACGCGGCGGTCTTCCGGCTGGCGCAAGAGGCGCTGACCAACGCCCTGCGGCACGCCCGCAACGCCTCGCGTGTGGAGATCCGGGTCGTGGAGGGCTCGGGAAGGCTGCGGCTACGCGTGAGCGACGACGGACAGATCGACCCGGCACGGTCGGTGAACCACGGCTTCGGGCTGCTCGGGATGACGGAGCGCGTGCAACTGCTCGGCGGCACGCTGCGTGCCGGGCCGGCGCCCGAGGGCGGGTGGACGGTCGACGCCGAGATGCCGACGAGGGTACGGCTGTGACGGTACGCGTGGTGGTGGCCGACGACCAAGATCTGGTGCGCACCGGCCTGTCGATGATCCTTGACGCGCAGCCCGACATCGAGGTCGTCGGCCAGGCCGCCGACGGCCACGCCGCTGTCGAGCTGGCGCATCGGCTCCGCCCCGACGTGTGCCTGGTCGACATCCAGATGCCTGGGCTCGACGGCATCGAGGTGACCAAGCTCCTCGCAGGGCGGGGCGTCCCGGACCCGATCGCGGTCGTGGTGATCACGACATTCGACCTCGACGAGTACGTCCAGGGCGCGCTCCGGGCCGGGGCCCGGGGTTTTCTACTCAAGGACGCCGGGCCGGCGCTGCTCGTCCAGGCCGTCCATGCCGCCGCCGTCGGCGATGCCCTGATCGCGCCGAACATCACCCGGCGGCTGCTGGCCACCCTCGCCGCCAGGGAACCGTCGAGCCGACGGACCCAACCGATCGAGCCGCTCACCGAACGCGAGGAGGAGGTGCTGATCCTGGTCGCCCGTGGCCGCACGAACGCCGAGATCGCCGCCGAGCTGTTCATCGGCTTGACGACCGCCAAGACCCACGTCGCCAGCCTGCTGACCAAAATCGGCGCCCGAAACAGGGTCGAGATCGCGATGTGGGCGTACGACACGGGCCGGGTGGGGGCCTGAACCTGGATCCACCGCGCTGCAGTTGGTCTGTGGACGACGGACGGGCGTTCGGTGATCGTACGCAGCGCGCAGTGCCCCGCGTCTCAGCCGCGGCCGCCCTCCAGCTCTTCTCCCGGCCTCCGCCCCACCGTCAGCACATGTCCGCTCGCCCCCAGCAGCGTCGGCTCCGACTCGATGCGCCGGGTCGCGGCCAGCACGGCCGCCCGGCGCTCCGGGTCGTCCAGCCACTCCTCCACCCCGCCCATCAGCCAGGCGACGCCCTCGACGCCGTACTGCCCCTCGAGGGCGAGCCCGGCCTCGGCGAACTCGCCCGGCACCTCGGCGGGATCGGCGAAGTAGGCGGTGGTGAAATGGGGGTCCGCCGACGAGTACCGGTGCCTGCCGTGGCCCGACACGGCGTCGGTGCGCTCCCGGCGCTCCGGGATGAAGTAGTTCCCTTGCATGAGGGTGTCGTTGAGCCCCGCGAAACGGTTGATCGTGGCCGCGACCACCACGCCACCCGGCCGTACCACGCGCAGGGCCTCGGCCAACGCCTTCACCCGGTCCGGGCGTTCGGGCAGGTGGTAGAGCGGTCCGAGGAACAGCACGACGTCGTACGCGGCGTCCTCGACGGGCAGCGCACGGGCGTCGCCGAGCCGGGCGGTGACCCCGGGCAGCCGCCCGGACCGCTCCACGTGCATCGGCACGGGGTCGACGACCTCGACCCCGTACCCGTCCTCGGCCAGCCACTCGGCGTGGATCCCGGTGCCTCCGCCGACGTCGAGCACACGCGCGGGAGCCCCGGGCAGCAGCCGGCGGAGGAGGTCCTGGGTGCGCCAGAACTCCAGTCGACCGGCGCCCTCCCTGAGTCGGGTGAGCTCCCCTCCGCGCTCGTAATAGGCGAGGATCTCCTCGGGCAGGGAGGGGAGTTGGGACGCGGTGTCGTACGGTGACCGGCTCATGGCTCCAGGGTGCTGATCACCGTGGAGGACGTGCAACCGGTTAACACCCGGCGCGTCAGAAGTCCGGGGCGAACTTCGTCCATGCCGTCGTGCCGAGGCGGCCCGTGTTGCCGAGGTCGAGACCGCCGTCGGGGGTGAGGACTTCGGCGGGCCGGCCGGGGAGCGGGGCGATACGCAGAGTGGGGGCGTTCACGGCCGGTACGTCCACCTCGGTGACCGTGTTGCGCCAGACCAGTACGGTCTCGGCCGACTCGCCCGGTTTCAGGGCGACTTGGTGCGGACCGAGGTCGGGCACGGCCGTGGTGACGTCCTGGGGGCCCTGGAGGACACGTACGTCGTCGTAGGGCTCGCCGTCCGCGTCGAGCACCTGTATCGAGGGGTAGCCCTTGACGGTGTACGTCTTCTCGCCGCAGTTGGTGAGGGTCACGCCCATCGCCCGCAGCCCCATCGCCGCGTCCACGAGGCCGGGCAGCATGCGCACCCCGGAGGCCGGGCAGGCGGCCGTCGCGTCGGGCGAGGCGTCCCCCGTCCGATCCGCTCCCAACTCGGCCTCCGCCGCCTCGGGCGGCTCCGAGTGTCCCAGCCCTCCGGGGGCTTCCGTCCCTGCCGACGAGGCCGCGGCAGAGGGCCCGGCACGGTCCGGGTCGCGCTCGCGGTCGAGTTCCTGGGAGAGTCCGCAGCCGCCGGCGGCGACAATCAGCGCCGCCACCACGAGCGCGCGGGAGGCCGTACGGCCGCGTATCGGGATCATGGTCCGATCCTGACACGGACGCGGGCGCGGAAGCCGTGACTCCGCGCGGGACGCCGTGACCGGCGCGCGCGAGACGCAGTCACCGGCGCGCGCGTGAGACGCAGTCACCGACTATGCACGGAGCGAGTTCGCACTTTCGTCCCACAGGCAGTCGTGTGACACTGGCGTACCCCACCGCCCGGCGGTACCGCCGCCTCGACCCCGAGAAGTGCGCTGTGCGTGATCTCCCTCTGCCGCTCGCCCTCACCGCGCGACTGATGCCGGTCGCCGTACTCGCCGTCGCGGGCTGGGCGTTGTCGTCCGGTCCGCTGTCCGCGAGCCCGGCCGGGGAGGACTCCGCGCAGGACACGGCGTCGGGGCCCGTCTCGACCGACGAGTCCGCGCCGTCCACGGCGACGGTGACCAAGACGTACGAGAAGGCGCCCTCACCCTGCTCCGCCGTCACGGAGAAAACGGTCACATCGCTTGTCCCTGGCGCGAAGACGGCCGGCAAGGAGATCGCGTCGACCAACGAGTCCGTGCGCCGCACCTGCTCGTGGAACGCCCTCAAGGGCTTCGACTACCGCTGGCTGGACGTCTCGTACGAGATCCAGCAATCGGACGACAAGGCCGAAAGCGCCTACAAAACGCGCACCACGGAGAAGAGTGGCGGCGGCGCCGTGCCCGGTCTCGGTGACGAGGCCTACTCCGTGGTGAACCTCACCACGGAGGACAAGCAGCAGACCCGTGAGGGTGTGGTGTACGTCCGGCTGTCCAACGCCCTGGTGGTCGTCACCTACAACGGCAGCGACTTCGAGTCGCAGAAGGCGCCCGGCACGGACGTGATCAACAAGGGCGCCATCAAGGCCGCGAAGGAGGCGGCGGCCGTGCTGGAGAACTCCCAGTAGGGCGTCCTCCGCAGGGCCGCCGCCCGGTCACGGGCCGGTCAGACGGTCGACCGCTCCTTCTCGGCCCGGACCTTCTCCCGCTCGCCGGCCATCAGCACCACGTACAGCAGCATCGACGCGCCCAGGCCCACCGCCCAGCCGTAGTCGGCGAGCGGCTTGAGGAACGGGATCAGGCCGTCGTGCGGGAACGGCCCCGAGGAGACACCGTCCTCCGAGACGGTCGAGTACGACCCGCCGACCGCGAGCACACCGCCGACCACGAAGGCCGCTATCGCCCGCCAGTTCCAGCCGGAGGAGTACCAGTAGCGCCCGCCCGGCGTGTACAGGTCCGCCAGGTGCAGGACGGTACGGCGGACGATCCAGTAGTCGGCGATGAGGATGCCGGCGACGGTGCCGAGCAGACCGCCGACCACGCCGAGCCAGGTGAAGATGTAGAACTCGGGCGTGGAGATCAGCTTCCACGGGAAGATCAGGACCCCGACGACCCCCGTGATGAGCGCGCCCGTACGGAAGTTGATGAGCTTCGGGGCGAGGTTCGCGAGGTCGTACGCCGGTGAGACCACGTTCGCGGCGATGTTCACGGAGATGGTGGCGACCAGCACGGTGATCAGGGCGAAGAGGAGCCCGAAGACGTTGTCGGCCTTGGCGGCCAGCGTGACCGGGTCCCAGATGGCCTCGCCGTAGACGACCTCGGAGCCGGAGGTCACCAGCACGGCGAGGATCGCGAAGAGCGTCATCGTGGTGGGCAGGCCGAGGGACTGGCCCCAGGTCTGCGCCTTCTGGCTGGCGCCGAAGCGGGTGAAGTCAGGGATGTTCAGGGACAAAGTGGCCCAGAAGCCGATCATTCCCATCAACGAGGGGAAGAAGACCGGCCAGAAGTCGGGGCCCCAGCCGAGCTTGGAGGGCTGGTCGAGGAGTGCGCCGAAGCCGTCGGCCTTGACCGCGATCCAGGCCAGGAGCACGAGCGCGCCGACGATCACGAACGGGGCGGCCCAGTTCTCGAAGTGCCGCAGGAAGTCCATGCCGCGGTAGATGATCGCTATCTGCAACGCCCAGAAGAGGATGAAGCAGAGCCACAGCGGCCAGGGGTTGCCCGCGATCTTCCCCGCGCTCTCCCACTCACCGCCGGTGAGCTTGGAGCCGAGCGCGAATATGCCGGAGCCGCCGATCCAGGTCTGGATGCCGAACCAGCCGCAGGCCACGGCCGCCCGGATCATCGCCGGGATGTTGGCGCCCCGCAGACCGAAGGAGGCGCGGGCCAGCACCGGGAAGGGGATGCCGTACTTGGGTCCGGCGTGCCCGGTGGCCAGCATCGGCAGCAGCACGATGACGTTGGCCAGGGCGATGGTGAAGACGGCCTGCTTCCAGTCCATGCCGAGGGCGACCAGGCCGGAGGCCAGGGTCCAGCTGGGGATGCAGTGGGCCATGGAGATCCACAGCGCCGCGAAGTTGTACGTCGTCCACTTGCGCTCGGAGACGGGTACGGGGCGCAGGTCCTCGTTGGCGAAGGGGCTTTCGGCGGGAAAGGCCCCGGGCGCCAGCTCGATCCGGCCGGACGGGTCGGCGGTCTGGGCGGTCGACGACCCCGAGGAAGCTATGTCGGTCATGGGCAGGCCAATCAGGGGAGGCGGGACGGGAAGAAAGGCCGTGCGGAGGCCTTGGGCCCTGCCCTTCCGGGACGGCGGAAGGGCAGGAGACAAGGTGTGGGGGGTCTCAAGGGGACTGGAGGGGACTGGAGGGGACTGGAGGACTTCGGGTGACTGAGATCGGATCGGCTTATTCCGGTTTAGCGGTGTGGCCGGATTCTTGCAGTCGGCGAGCCGTTCCGGGAAGCCGGGTCAGCCGCTGACCGCCGGGATGACCGTCGAGCCGTACACGTCGATCACCCTCTCCTGCGCGTCGTGCATGTCGTAGACGGCGAACTGGTCGACGCCGAGCGCCCGCAGCGCGTTCAGCTTCTCGATGTGCATGGCGGGGGTGCCGATGACGCAGAAGCGGTCCACGATCTCGTCGGGCACGAACTGGGTGTCGGGGTTGTCGGCGCGCCCGTGGTGGGAGTAGTCGTACCCCTCGCGCGCCTTGATGTAGTCCGTCAGCTCCTCCGGTACGGCCGCGGAGTGCTCGCCGTACTTGGACACCAGGTCGGCGACATGGTTGCCGACCATCCCGCCGAACCAGCGGCACTGCTCCCGCCCGTGGGCCAGCGCCTCGGGCGAGTCGTCCTCGGTGACGTACGCGGGCGCGGCCACGCAGATCTTCACCTCGGACGGGTCGCGCCCGGCGGCGACGGCCGCGTCCTTGACCGCCTTGACCATGTACTCGGTGAGGTAGAGGTCGGAGAGCTGGAGGATGAAGCCGTCGGCCTCCTCACCGGTCATCTTCAGGGCCTTGGGGCCGTACGCGGCCATCCAGACCGGGAGTTCGGCGCCCTCCTTGATCCACGGGAAGCTGATCACCGTGCCGCCGAGGTCGGCCTCTCCCCCGCTGCCCAGCGACCGGATGACCTTCATCGCCTCGCTGATCCGGGCCAGCGTGTTGGGCTTGCGGCCCGCCACGCGCATCGCCGAGTCGCCGCGGCCGATGCCGCAGACCGTGCGGTTGCCGAACATGTCGTTGAGGGTGGCGAAGGTCGAGGCGGTGACCTCCCAGGTGCGGGTGCCCGGGTTGGTGACCATCGGGCCGACCGTCAATTTTGTCGTGCTGGACAGGATCTGGCTGTAGATGACGAACGGCTCCTGCCACAGCACGGCGGAGTCGAAGGTCCAACCGTGGGTGAAGCCGTTGTCCTCGGCGCGCTTCATCAGCTCGACGACGCGCGAGGCCGGTGGGTCGGTCTGCAGGACGAGTCCGAAGTCCATGTACTCCGCTCCTAGTTGAGGTACTGGCAGGTGGAGCGGGGGGTGTAGACACCGTGCCCCGCGTGCCCGGTGTACTCCCGCTCGGTGATGACGGGGACGCCGCGCGAGAGGACCGTCTCGACCCGGCCGGTGGTGCGCTTGCCCTCGTACGCCGAGTAGTCGACGTTCATGTGGTGCGTCTCCACGGACATGACCTGCTCGGCGTGCGGGTCGTAGATCACGATGTCGGCGTCCGCGCCCGGCGCGATGGTGCCCTTCTTCGGGTACATGCCGAACATCCGGGCCGGGGTCGCGCAGGCGATCTCGATCCAGCGGCGGCGTGAGATGTGCCCGTCGACGACCGCCTGATGGAGCAGGTCCATGCGGTTCTCGACACCCGGGAGGCCGTTGGGGATCTTGGAGAAGTCGCCGCGGCCGAGCTCCTTCTGGCCGACGAAGCAGAAGGGGCAGTGGTCGGTGGAGACCACCTGGAGGTCGTTGGTGCGCAGCCCCTGCCACAGCTTGGCCTGGTGTTCGCGCGGCCTCAGGGGCGTGCTGCACACGTACTTGGAGCCCTCGAAGTCCGGCTCGGCGAGGTTGTCGGTGGAGAGGAACAGGTACTGCGGGCACGTCTCGCCGAAGACCGGGAGCCCCTCGTCACGCGCGCGTGCCAGCTCGGCCACTGCCTCCATGGCCGAGACGTGCACGACGTACAGAGGGGCGCCGGCGACCTGGGCGAGCTTGATGGCGCGGTGGGTGGCCTCGGCTTCGAGCAGGGCCTTGCGGACCTCACCGTGGTAGCGGGGGTCCGTCTCGCCACGCGCCAGGGCCTGTTCGACCAGGACGTCGATCGCGATGCCGTTCTCCGCGTGCATCATGATCAGGCCGCCGTTCTCGGCGGAGCGCTGCATGGCGCGCAGGATCTGGCCGTCGTCGCTGTAGAAGACGCCCGGGTAGGCCATGAACTGCTTGAAGGAGGTGACGCCCTCCTGCACCAGCAGGTCCATCTCCTTGAGCGTGTCCTGGTTCACGTCGGAGACGATCATGTGGAAGCCGTAGTCGATCGCGCAGTTGCCCTCCGCCTTGGCGTGCCAGGCGTCGAGGCCCTCGCGGAGGGTGTGGCCGACGCTCTGCACGGCGAAGTCGACGATCGTCGTCGTTCCGCCCCAGGCGGCGGCGCGGGTGCCGGTCTCGAAGGTGTCGGAGGCGAAGGTGCCGCCGAAGGGGAGTTCCATGTGGGTGTGGGCGTCCACGCCGCCGGGGATGACGAACTTCCCCGTGGCGTCGATGGTGTGCTCGGCGGTCCAGGCCTCCGCGGCGGTGGTGCCACTCGCCGCGAGAGCGGCTACACGGCCGTCCTCGATCAGGACGTCTGCGTGCAACTCGTCTGAGGCTGTGATGACGAGACCGCCGCGGATTACGGTACGGCCGCTCATTGGGTCACGCTCCGTTCGGTTGTGGTCGAGTGCGGGTCGTGGAGGGCTGGTCGCGCCCACGCGGCGGGGCCGCATATCAGGTGCTGCCCCGCGCCCCTTCAGGGCGCGGGGGTGTTGGACCTCGTTGCTTACGGCGCCGTCAAGGGGCCGTACGCGTCCGGGCGGCGGTCGCGGAAGAACTGCCAGCGGTCGCGGACCTCGCGGAGCTTGGCCAGGTCCAGGTCGCGGACGACGAGTTCGGTCTCCTTGTCGCTGGCCACCTCGCCGACGAACTGGGCCTCGGGGTCCACGAAGTAGGAGGTGCCGTAGAAGTCGTTGTCGCCGAGTTCCTCGACGCCGACCCGGTTGATGGCGCCGATGAAGTACTCGTTGGCGACGGCCGACGCGGGCTGCTCCAGCTGCCAGAGATAGCGGGACAGGCCGCGCGAGGTGGCGGAGGGGTTGAAGACGATCTCGGCGCCGCCGAGTCCCAGCGCACGCCAGCCCTCCGGGAAGTGCCGGTCGTAGCAGATGTAGACGCCGATCCGTCCCACGGCGGTGTCGAAGACGGGCCAGCCGACGTTGCCGGGACGGAAGTAGAACTTCTCCCAGAACCCCGGGACTTGGGGGATGTGGTGCTTGCGGTACTTGCCGAGGTACTTGCCGTCCGCGTCGATCACGGCGGCGGTGTTGTAGAGGACGCCCGGCTGCTCCTCCTCGTACATCGGCAGCACGAGGACGAGGCCGAGTTCCTTGGCGAGCGCCTGGAAGCGCTTGACGATCGGGCCGTCGGGGACGGCCTCCGCGTACTCGTAGAACGCCTTGTCCTGGACCTGGCAGAAGTAGGGCCCGTAGAACAGCTCCTGGAAGCACATGACCTGCGCGCCCTGAGCGGCCGCGTCGCGAGCCGCCTGCTCGTGGACCTGGATCATCGACTCCTTGTCGCCGGTCCAGGCCGTCTGGAAGATGGCTGCGCGGATGACTCTGCTCATCGGGACCTCCGGTCACTCGGTGTGCAGCGAGCGTAGGAAGCCCGGAGATCGGGTTTGAGTTGCACGGTGTCACGTCTGCGGGCGTTCTCCGTTCCACCGTGTCACCTCTTCGCGGGCGCATGTTTCACCGCCGTTTTCGCAGGTCCCGGCATGTTTCAGCCCTGTTGCGCGTCGTGGGCGAGGAGGGCGATGTGGACGGAGGCGGCCTGTTCGAAGTCGTCGAGGTCCACCCCGAGGCGGGCCTCTATGGCCTCCAGCCGCCGGTACAGCGCGGGCCTGCTGACGTGGTGCAGCTGGGCGGTGTGCGACTTGTTGCGGCCGGTCGCCAGATAGGTCCGCAGGACGGGCAGCAGATCCTGTTCGGCGTGCCCGTCACCGCACAGCAGCCCGTCCAACTCCCGCTCGGCGAAGGCCTGGACGTGGGGATCGTCGCGCAGCAGCCGGACCAGGCCGCGCAGATGGACGTCGCGGAGGCGTACGACGACGGGGAGGTCGAGACCGGTCGCGGCGGACTGGGCGACGGCGTCCGCCACGTGCCGTGCCTCCCGCAGTCCGCCGGGCACGTCCTCCCACGTGGTACGCGCCTCGGCGGCGGCCACGACCGTCCGGCCCACCCCCGACTCGGACCGCAGCCGGGTAGCGAAGTGCGCGGTGAGCGCGGTCGCGTCCTGGTCCCGGGCCAGGCTGAGAAGCACGGCGGTGGCCCCCTCCGCCAGTTCGGCGACCAGCCCTGGCAGCCCCAACATCCGCAGGACACGGTCGAGTTGGGCGGGATCACCGTCGCGTACGACGAGCGGAACGAAGGTACGGCGGTTGACGGGCAGCCCTGCCGCCCGCGCCCTCGGCAGCAGTTGACGGGCCGGTACGACGCCGGAGACGAGGTCCGTCAGGAGGCTCTGCGCGGACTGCTCCTCCCAACTGTGCGCCGCGCCCCCGAGCATGCGGTGCAGGACGAGCGCCTCGGCGGCCCGGTCGGCGAGCAGCCGGCCGGTGGCGATGTCGCCCCGGTAGCCGCACAGCACGATCTGGCCCCAGCGTTCCCCGCGCCCGCCCAGTTCGGCCCGGACCCAGCCGTCGCCCTGGTTGCCGCCCGCCTGGCGGGAGATGCGCTCCCAGTCGCGCAGCACGTCGTCGACCGCCGACCGCTCCCCCGCCGTGGCGAGGACACGGTGGGCGAGGTTGGTGACGACGAGCGGACAGCCCGCGTGCTGGGCGATCTCGTCGAGCAGCCGTTGCAGCGGGGCGCCTGCGGTGATGAGCCCGGTCAGGGCGGTGCGGACTGCCTCGGACAGGCTCACGGCCGCGAACTTCCGCCGTACGAGCCGGGACTGGACCTCCTCGGTCAGGTCGGCGAAGGGGAACGGCCGGTGCAGCACGACCATGGGCAGACCGCACCGCTCCGCCGCCCGGCGCATCACGTCGGGCGGTGCCGGGAAGGCGCGGCCGAGACCGAGGACCACCGCGGCGGCCTCGGCCCGGTACAGCGAGCGGATGTACTCGGCCTGTGCCTCCTCGTCGCCGGCGAGCAGCACACCGGTGGTGAGGACCATCTCGCCGCCGCTGAGCATCACGCCGACGTCGGGCGCCTCGGCCACGTGCACCCAGCGCACGGGCCGGTCGAGCTGACCGGCCCCGGCCACCACCTCGGGCTCCCCGGCGAGGACCCGGTCCAGGGCGAGGACCTGGCGTACCGACAGGGCGGGTTCCGGAGCGGTGGCCGAGGTGGTGGTCATGGCGGTGTTCCTCAGATCTGTTCCTCTGGTGCTACTGGATACTCCTCAGAGCCCGTTCGAGGGCTTCGGCGCCCTCCTCGGCCTCGGCGACGGTCAGCGACAGCGGGGGCGCGATGCGCAGCGCGCTCGTGTTGTGGCCGCCGCCCTTGCCGATCAGCAGGCCCTCCCGGCGGGCGGCTTCGAGGACCGCCGAGGCCGCCTCGGGGTTGGCCTCGTCGGTGCCGGGCTTCACCAGCTCGATGCCGATCATGAGGCCCCGCCCCCGCACCTCCTTCACCTCCGGGATCTGCGCGGTGATCGCCCGCAGCCGCTCGATGAGGAGCCCGCCGACGCGGCGTGCGTTGCCCTGGAGGTCGTGCTCGACCAGGTAGTTCAGGTTGGCGAGGCCGGCGGCCATGGTGATCTGGGTGCCGCCGAAGGTCGAGATCGAGTTGCTGTCGAGGCAGTTCATGACCTCGGACCGGGCGACGACACCGCCGATGGACATACCGTTGCCGATGCCCTTGGCGAAGGTGAGGATGTCCGGCGGCCCGTTCTGGCCGTGCGCCTGCCAGCCCCAGAAGTTGTCGCCGGTGCGGCCCCAGCCGGTCTGCACCTCGTCGGCGATCCACAGCACGCCGTGCCGCTGCAGCACCTCGCGGAACGCGGCGTACAGCCCGTCGGGCGGGGAGGTGAAGCCGCCGACCCCCTGGATCGGCTCGGCGATCAGCGCCGCCGGCGGACGGCCGTGGCCGAGCAGGTCCTCCAGGTCGGCGACGCAGGCGGTGATGAAGTCGGCGTCACTGAGGTCCGCGTACGGGCCCCGGGCGCGGACCCCGCCGTGCACGTACAGCGTCTGCAGCGGGGACAGCGAGGTCGGGGACCAGCCCTTGTTGCCGGTGATGCCGACCGCGCTGAAGGAGCGGCCGTGGTAGCTGTTGCGCATCGCCATGATCTGGTTGCTGCGGCGGTACGTCGTGGCCAGCATCAGCGCGGTGTCGTTGGCCTCGGTGCCGGAGGTGGTGAAGAAGACCCGCGCGTCCGGGATGCCGGACATCTGCGCGATCCGCTCGGCGAGTTCGACCATCGGTCGGTTGAGGTAGAGCGTCGAGGAGTGGATGATCCGCCCGGCCTGCTCGCTCACCGCCTTGGTGACCTCGGGCAGCGCGTGCGCCGTCATCGTGGTCAGGATGCCACCGAAGAAGTCGAGGTACTTGGTGCCGGCGGCGTCCCAGACGTGCCGGCCCTCGCCGTGGGTGATCTCCAGCGGGTCCGCGTAGTAGAGCGCGAGCCAGTCGGGCAGTACGGCCTTGTGGCGTCCGAGCAGTTCGTCGGTCACGGCTGCACCACTCCTTTCACTGCTGTACGGGTTCTGCGGGTGTCACGCCTGTACGTGCCCACGTCAGGGCTGTACGAGTCCTTCCCGGGCGATCACGGCTGCACGAGCCCTTCGTACGCGTCGGGTCGGCGGTCCCGGTAGAAAGCCCACTGCTGACGTACCGCCTCGACCAGGTCGAAGTCCAGGTCCCGTACGACGAGTTCCTCGTCCTGGTCGCTGGCGACCTCGCCGACGAACTGACCGCGGGGGTCGACGAAGTAGGACGTGCCGTAGAAGTCGTTGTCCCCGTACTCCTCGACGCCCACCCGGTTGATCGCGGCGACGAAGTACTCGTTGGCGACGGCCGCCGCCGGCTGCTCCAGCTGCCACAGGTGGGAGGACAGACCCCGGTGCGTGGCGGACGGGTTGTAGACGAGCTGGGCGCCGTTCAGACCGAGTTGGCGCCAGCCCTCCGGGAAGTGGCGGTCGTAGCAGATGTAGACGCCGACCTTGCCGACAGCCGTCTCGAAGACCGGCCAGCCGAGGTTCCCGGGCTTGAAGTAGTACTTCTCCCAGAACCCCTTGACCTGGGGAATGTGGTGCTTGCGGTACTTGCCGAGGTAGGTGCCGTCGGCATCGATGACGGCCGCGGTGTTGTAGTAGAAGCCGGACTGCTCGACCTCGAAGACCGGGACGACGATCACCATGCCGGTCTCGCGGGCCAGCTCCCGCATCCGGGTCACGGTGGGGCCGTCGGGCACGGGTTCCGCCCAGGCGTAGTGCTCCGGTTCCTGGACCTGGCAGAAGTAGGGCGCGTTGAAGACTTCCTGGAAGCCGATCACCTTCGCACCCTGCCGGGCCGCCTCGCGGGCGTGCTCGATGTGCTTGTCGACCATGGACGCGGTGTCTCCGGTCCAGGTCGCCTGGACCAGGGCGGCGCGTACGACGTTGGCCATGTCAGGTGCTCCTTCGACAGGGACCTCAGCGAGCCTCTACGCCCGTAGAAGCAGGCCGTAGAGGCTTGAAACTAAGCCCCGTCGACGGGCTGGGCAAGACCATCGTCGTCAACCGGCCGAGTCGATCACGTTTCGCACTCCAGTGGGTGATTACGCCTGCGTTTCGCTCCTCGCACCGGCTCATACCGCCGACCGCGGGGTCTGGCCGCGGCCGGGCGGAGCGGGTGGGTCGGAGGTGTCGGTTGGGGTCTGCGTGAAAGCCCCGGGCGGGCGGAATCAGGTGATGCCCTGGACGCGCAGGGCGTGGGCCACGTCTCGGTGGCGCTCCTTCGAGACGCCGCGCGCCGCCGCCAGGACGAGGGGCGCGAGCCGCCGAGGATGGGCCTCCGCACTGCGCGCCGCCTCCTCCGGCGTACGGACGCGCACGTACACGTCGAGCAGCGCACGCGCCTCCCGTTCACGCCCCTCCGCGACGAACCCGAGCACCGCCGCGCCGATCTCCTCGGCGGGCCGCGTGACACCCTGCCGCAGCATCTGCTCCCCGTCCGAGGCGCGACCGACCGCGTTCAGGGCGTCCGCGACCGCGACCAGCCGGTCGGCCGGCAACGACCCGGCCTCCCACAGCAGGGTCGCCCAGTCGGCGTCCAGTCCCGCGCGGTGCAACTCGGCCGCGAGCAGCGGGAAACGGGCCGCGGACCAGTGCGCGACCTCCACGAGGAGGGCGTGCGCCTCCCCGCTGCGGCCCTCCCGGCGCAACCGCACCAGGCGCTGCACGGTCCCGGCGATCTCCTGCCGCGCCTCGTCGTCCAGTGCCTGTCGCGCCTGCGATTGCTTCGGTGCCACCGCCTCGGCCGGCTCCGCGACCCCGGCGTACCGGGCGCCCCGAGGAGCCCGCCCCTTGCGGCCCCCGCTCGGCGCGGCCACGGGCGGAGCCTCCTCGGCCTCCACCGCCCCGGCGAAACGGGCACCCCCTCGGGGGCGGCGCTTGGCACGCTGCTTTGTC
>NZ_JARGEE010000104.1:0-23651 GCF_033794485.1 Streptomyces sp. MB09-02B | reverse complement strand
GCCGCCCCACTGCCCCCTCCCGCGCCATCGTCGTAAGAGCAACGACTCGCTCGTACGCCGTGAGGGGTGGCCGGAAGTGGACGACGTCGGAGGGCAGGCGCCCGGGCTGGGGCCCGGTGCGGGCGGTTCGCCCACCGGGCTCGGGCCCCGGCGTCGGCGTCGACGGCGGTGGGGACGGTGGGTGGCGAGCGGCGCCGCCCTGATGGTCGTCGGAGCCCTGGGGGTGGGCTGGGCGGCGTACCAGAAGCTGGACGGGAACATCACCTCGGACCGGTCGGCGGCGGACGAGCTGGCGCGGTACGAGAAGGAGCGGCCGACGGCGCTGGTGCGGGGCGCGCAGAACATCCTCGTCATCGGGTCGGACTCGCGGTCGGGGGACGAGAACGGCGAGTACGGGCGGGACTCGGGCACCGAGCGGTCCGACACGACGATCCTGCTGCATCTCGCGGCGGACCGGCGCAGCGCGACCGCGGTGTCGCTGCCCCGGGATCTGATGGTGGACGTGCCGAGCTGCCGGCGGCCGGACGGCAGTCGCACCGAACCGGTGTTCACCATGTTCAACTACGCGTTCCAGAACGGCGGTTCGGCCTGCACGATTCGCACCGTCGAGCGCATGACCGATATCCGGATCGACCATCACGTCGTGGTGGACTTCAGTGGCTTCAAGGAGATGGTCGACGCCGTGGACGGCGTCGAGGTGTGCCTCACCGAACCCATTCACGACAAGCAGGCCGAACTGCGGCTGCCCGCGGGCAGGGTGAAACTCGACGGGGAACAGGCACTGGGATACGTACGGGCGCGCAAGTCACTGGGTGACGGCAGCGACACCGAGCGGATGGACCGGCAGCAGCGGTTCCTGGCGGCACTGGCGGCGAAGGTGCGCGGCAATAACGTCCTGCTGAATCCCGTGAAGCTCTATCCGGTGCTCGACGCGGCCACCTCGTCACTCACCACGGACCCGGGACTGGCGAGTCTGCGCGGACTCTACGATCTTGTGCGCGGCCTGCGCACGATCCCCATGGAAAAGGTGCAATTCCTGACCGTTCCCCGGAAGTCGTATGCGTACGACGCCAATCGTGACGAGCTCGTCGAGCCGGCGGCGCAGAGCCTTTTCGCACGGCTGCGCGCCGACGCACCCGTGGCGGTGGCGCGAGAACTGCCCGAGGGGACACGGGAAGGACATGCGGAAGAGCTTTCGGGAAGCCTCTCCGGAACACCCGATCCGGTGCCGACTTTCCGGGGCAGTACGGCCGCGGAGAAGGACTGCGGATGACTCCGCAGCGGTTCCACGGGTAAAGCGCACGTCAACACAAAGAACAAATGCTCTAGGAAATGGGCGGATTGCCCGGTTGTAGGGGCGTGCAATGTGTCACCGCCGTCGCTCGGCGCCTGATCGTGCGGCTAGTGTGAGCGATCCGGTGTGTCAGGCCTTCCGGTCACGCACCACTTGCAGCGAGACCCGAGCGTCTTTTGAGGGGGAAGACGCCGCGTGGCCCCGACGGAGGAATCAGACAACCGTGGACGCGCAAGGCCGTGGGCGGGCGGACGACATCGACCCCGCAGACCAGTGGGTACTCAACCCGAACACCGGTGAATACGAACTGCGACTGACCCCTTCCGCACCGCAGTCGGCGGTGCCGAGGCCGCGTCGGGCCGCGCCCGCCGCGGCGGGCGCCAGGGCAGCGGGGAACGGTGCGTCCACGCGCTCCGCGTCGGCGGGCACGGACACCCGGGAGATCCCCGACACCCTGCCGGGACCCCGGCGCCGCCGGGGCACGCCCGAGGAGGAGCCGCTGCCGGGCCGCCGCAGCGGCCGGGGCAAGAGCAAGCCCAAGAAGTCGACGGGCAAGCGGATACTGGTGTGGACCGGTGGCACGCTGGCCTTCGTGCTGGTCGGGGTGAGCACCGCGGGCTACCTCTACTACCAGCACCTCAACAACAACATCAAGAAGATCTCGGACGACGGCGCCGGCACCGGCGGCTTCAGCAAGGACCGGGCGATCAACCTGCTGGTGATCGGCACGGACAAGCGGACCGGCGCGGGCAACGGGAGCTACGGCGACAAGGACAGCGTCGGCCACGCCGACACCACGATCCTGTTGCACGTGTCCAAGGACCGCACGAACGCGACCGCGATGAGCATCCCGCGCGACATGATCGTGGACGTCCCGGACTGCCTCACCACACAGGAGGACGGCTCCAAGAAGAACATCCGGGGCACCCCGAACGTCCGGTTCAACACGAGCCTCGGCCAGTACGGCCGTACGCCGAGCTGCACGATGCGCACCGTGGAGGAGCTGACCGGGATCAAGTCGGACCACTTCATGGTGGCCGACTTCAACGCGGTGAAGACGCTCTCCACGGCCATCGGCGGTGTCGAGGTGTGCCTGGAGAAGGACATCAAGGACTCCAAGTCCAAGCTGGACCTCACCGCGGGCAAGCACACCATCGAGGGCGAGGAGGCGCTGGCGTTCCTGCGCACCCGCTACAGCGTGGGCCTCGGCAGCGACCTGAGCCGGATCGAGCTGCAGCAGCAGTTCCTCAGCTCGATGATCCGCCAGATGAAGTCCAAGGACACGCTCACCGACCCGACGAAGGTGCTGGACCTCGCGGAGGCCGCCACCAGCGCGTTGTCGGTCGACTCGACGATCTCCGACATCAAGAAGCTGGCCTCGCTCGGCCAGGAGGTCGGCAAGGTCAAGACGAAGAACATCACCTTCACCACCGTGCCGGTCATCGACAACACCGACGGTGCGACCGTGCTGCCCAAGCCGCAGAGCGCCCAGCAACTCTTCGACACCATCAGGAGCGACATCTCGCTCACCGAGGTGAAGAAGCAGAAGAAGGAGAAGGAGGCCGCGAAGCTCAAGGGCGCGCGCGCCGACGCCTCCGAGGTCCGGGTCAGCGTCTACAACGGCGGTGCCCAGGCCGGCAGCGCACAGGCCACGCTCAGCTGGCTGCAGAACGATGTCGGCGTGACCAAGTCCAGCCAGCTCGGCAACGCCGACAAGACGTTGTCGAAGACGACCCTCGCGTACGACCCGGACCAGGCCGACCAGGCGCGCAAGCTGGCCGACCTCATGGGTCTGTCCGCGTCCGCGCTGAAGCCCGGCAAGGGCAACAGCGAGACCAACTCGCAGGGCCTGCCCTCGATGGTGCTGACCCTGGGCAAGGACTTCGGGGGAGCCGGGGTGCCGCTCAGCGGGGGCTCGGCAGCCGATCTGGACGTCCAGAAGAACACCGCGGACAAGGAAAAGTGCGCCAGTTGATGACCTGACGGGGTCGTGGCGCGTCCTACCGGACGCGAGCAGCAAGACAGCCGAGAGATCCGGTGGTGCACCGGGCGGGCGCGAGGACGCGCCCGCCCGGTCGGTTCTGAATGTCGTCGAACGTGCCGTGGGGCGGTACGCGCCGCCCCGCCGACCCGTGTCCGCATGTCATCCGGTCGGAACACATGACGCGTTCAACAGAACATGAGTACATCCAGGTTGGGTTCTCGACGGTCCAACAGGAGGCGGGGACGGCCCCGCCACGGCAGGGTGGGGAGGGGCAGGGAGATGGTACGGAGCGACGTGCGCGGGGACGGGGGGCGACCGCGTGTCGACGAACCCGGCGAGCAGGACGGGGATCTGGACGGGGAACTGGACGGGGACCTGGATCCGAAGGACGAGGCGTCCGGCTCGGACGGCGACGGCGACGGTGCCGGTGACGGTGCCGGTGCCGGTGCCGGTGCCGGTGCCGGTGCCGGTGACGCCAGGGTGCCCGCGCAGTGCGGACGGAAGCGCCGCGACGGCGGAGGTGGGGGCCGGGGGCGCGCGAAGGCCCCCGGGAGGCCCCGGCGCAGACGGGTGCTGCGCTGGTCGGCGACGATCCTGGCGGTCGTGATACTCGGCACCGCCGGTGCCGGTTATCTCTACTACCAGCACCTCAACGGCAACATCAAGAAGGAGAAGCTGAACCTCGGCGACACGAAGATCGCCGAGCCGACGCCGAACGCGGCCGGCCAGACCCCGCTGAACATCCTGCTGATCGGTTCGGACGCCCGGGACACCGCGGAGAACCAGAAGCTCGGCGGCGCCAAGGAGAACTTCAACGGGCCGGCCCTCGCGGACGTCCAGATGCTGCTGCACCTGTCCGCCGACCGCAGCAACATGTCGGTCGTCAGCATGCCCCGCGACACCCTGCTGGACATCCCCAAGTGCACCGACCCCGACAGCGGCGAGGTGTACGAGGCGCTCACCCATGTGATGACCAACCGGTCGCTGGATCGCGGCGGCCCCGGCTGCTCGGTCGCCACCTGGGAGAAGCTGACCGGGATCCGCATCGACCACTTCATGATGGTCGACTTCTCCGGTGTGGTGTCGATGGCCGACGCGATCGGCGGCGTGCCGGTCTGCGTGGACGCCAACATCTACTCGCACACCAGCGACGGCAAGGGCTCGGGGCTGAAGCTGGAGGAGGGCACCACCTACATCAAGGGCAAGCAGGCCCTGCAGTGGCTGCGCACCCGGTACGGCTTCGAGGACGGCAGCGACATCGCGCGCGCCAAGGCCCAGCACCAGTACATGAACGCGATGGTCCGCGAACTGCGCGAGAACGCCACGATCACCAACCCGAACAAGCTGCGCAACCTCGCCGAGGAGGCCACCGACGCGCTCACCGTCGACGAGGGCCTCGGTGACGTCGCCAAGCTCTACGACCTCAGCACGGAGCTGCGCAAGGTCGAGCCGGCCCGGATCACGATGACGACGATGCCGTACACGTACGCCGGCGCGCGCGTCGTGCCCAAGGAGGGCGACGCGGAGAAGCTGTTCCGGCTGGTGCGCGAGGACATCGCCCTGGACGGCAAGGACAAGAAGAGGACCACCACCGAGGACGCGACGTCCGACGACCCGGCGGCGGCGAAGGACAAGATCGGGGTGCTGGTGATCAACGGCACCATGACGTCCACCCTCGCCCCCGTCGCGGGGCGCGCGCACACGGTGTCCCAGCTGCTCGTCGAGGACGGCTTCGCCAAGTCCTCGTCCGACTCGACCAACGCGACCACCGAGGACAAGACGGTCGTGCGCTACCCGGGCGCCGAGCTGGAGGGCGACGCCCAGGCGGTCGCCAAGGCCCTCGGCATCCCGCTGGGCCAGGTGGAGAAGTCCACGAACGTCAGCGGTGTCACGCTCGTCGTCGGCGCCGACTGGCGCGAGGGGGAGACGTACGAGGCCGAGAAGGAGGACGACAGGACTCCGGAGTCGGCGGACGCCCTCAACGGCGCGAACAAGAAGGCCTGCATGAAGGTGAATCCAGGGTTCACCTGGTGAGTGCCCGGAACGTCGAGCGGGGCCCCTCCCGGCTGTGGGAGGGGCCCCGCTCGTACGTGCTCGGTGCTCAGCTCTCGGTGCTCAGCTCTCGGTCAACACCGCCGGGCGGCGGGAGGCGATGACCTTCTTCGCCAGCGATCTGGGGCTGGTGAGGAAGCCGAAGCCCCACGACATGTGCATGGTCGCGAGGGCGACGGGGATCTGCAGGCGGGCCTTGAGCGGCAGCCCCCTGCCCGCCGGGACCGAGCCCGCGACGATCGCCGCGAGATAGCCGCCGGGGACGACGAAGCCCAGCGGGGTCACCAGGGCACCCACCAGGGTGCCGGCCACGATCGCGCACACCGCGGTCGGCGGGGCGAGGTAGCGCAGGTTGATGGAGCCCTCGTGGTAGCGGGCGACGACGTGCCGCCAGCGCCCGTAGTCCTTGTACTGCTTGGCGAGCGCCTTGACGCTGGGCCGGGGCCGGTACGACACCCGCAGTTCGGGCGAGAACCAGATGAGGCCGCCCGCCTCACGGATGCGGAAGTTCAGCTCCCAGTCCTGGGCGCGGATGAACTCCACGTTGTAGCCGTCCTGCCGCTCCAGCGCCTCGCGCCGGAAGACACCGAGGTAGACCGTCTCGGCCGGACCCGCCTCGCCGCCCGTGTGGAAGGCGGCGTTGCCGACCCCGATCTTCGAGGTCATCGCGGCGGCGACCGCGTGCTCCCAGTCGTTCTCGCCCTCGGCGTGCATGATGCCGCCGACGTTCTGCGCGCCGGTCTCCTCCAGGAGCCGGACGGCGGTGGCGATGTAGTTCGGCGAGAGGATGCCGTGGCCGTCGACGCGGACCACGATCGGGTGGCGGGAGGCCTTGATCGCGGCGTTGAGGGCGGCGGGCGTCCGGCCGGTGGGGTTCGGGACCGTGTGGACGCGCGGGTCTTCGCGTACGAGCTCGGCGGCGATCTCGTCCGTGTGGTCCGTGGACGGACCGAGGGCGATCACGACCTCCATCTCGCCGGCGTACTCCTGCGCGAGGATCGCTTGGACGGCTCCGCGCAGATGCCGCTCCTCGTTGAGAACGGGCATGATCACGGACACGGCGGGGAGCTGCACGTCGGGCTTGGCGTTCATAGGGGGCTCACGTTACCGCGAACGGGGGACACGAACGCGCGCCGCCCGGTCGCGTGCGCGGGGCGCGGATGCCGGGATCCTACGGTGCTCAAGGTTCTCTGACTTCTCCCCTTCCCCTGACCGGTCTCGCGGAGGTGTCCCCCGTGTCCGCACCGCCCAGCCGTCCAGCCCGTCCGCAGCAGCCCCGGCCCCCCGTGCCCCCCCGGCGGCGGAGCTGGGCCATGCGGGCGGTGACCACGCTCTCGGTGGTGGTGCTGGCCGCCGCCGGCATCGGGCACGCGGTGGTGACCCGCCTGGACGGCGAGATCAAGCGGGTCGACGCCTTCAAGGACATGAAGAACCGCCCCGAGCCGGGCCACGGCATGAACGTGCTGCTGGTCGGCACCGACGGCCGCGACCGCATCAGCGAGCGGGAGCGGCGCCGGTACCGGCTGGGCGGGGCCCCCTGCCACTGCACGGACACGATGATGATCGTGCACATCTCGGAGGACAGGGAGCGCGCGAGCGTCGTGAGCCTGCCGCGCGACTCGTACGCCGAGACGCCCGAGCACACCGACCGCGCCACCGGGAAGGTCCTGCGCTCCCACCCGATCAAGTTGAACGCGGCCTACGCGGAGGGCGGGCCGCAGCTCACCGTGCGCACGGTCGAGCACATGACCAAGGTGAAGATCGACCACTACGTCGAGGTCGACTTCACCAGCTTCATGCGGACCGTCGACGTCCTCGGCGGCGTCGAGATCTGCACCACCCGGTCCCTCAAGGACTCCTACACCGGCCTCGACCTGGACGCGGGCACCCATGAGCTGGACGGCGGCGAGGCCCTCCAGTACGTCCGTTCCCGGCACGCCGACGGCTCCTCCGACCTGGGCCGGATGAAGCGCCAGCAGCGGTTCATGGCGTCCCTGATGTCCCAGGCCACCTCCTCCGGGGTGCTGCTCAACCCGATGAAGTTCCGCGACATCACGCAGGCCGTCCTCGGTTCCGTCCGCGCCGACAAGGAGTTCGGCACCGGTGAGCTGATCGACCTCGGCCGCGCGATGCGGAACCTCACCCCGGCCTCGTCGGAGTTCACCACCGTGCCCATCGGACGCATGGGGTACACCGTTAAGGGCGTCGGCTCGACCCTGAAGTGGGACGACACCAAGGCTGCCCGCCTCTTCGACGCCCTGCGCGACGACCGCCCCCTCGCGCCCTACAAGGCGCGCGGCTCGTACGCCCTCGTCGACGTGGCCCCGCAGCAGATCCGCGTCCAGGTCGAGAACGGCACGGCCGTCCCGGGCCTCGGCAGGAAGGTCGACCGTCAGCTGGCCGCCACCGGCTTCCGCACCACCAAGGCCCCGGTCAACGCCCCGCGGCCGAACGTCACCCGCACCCTGGTCCTCCACGACCCCCGCTGGGACCGCTCCGCCCGCTCCCTCGCGGCCGCCCTCCCGGGCTCGGAGCTCCGCCCGGTCCGCGCCCAGGGCCCCACCATGAAGGTGATCGCCGGCACGGACTTCGAGCAGGTCCGCAAGGTGCGCGCCGAGAACCCGGAGCAGGGCGAATCGGGAGTGGTCCGGGGCGACCAGGTGTCCTGCGCCCCGTAGGGGGCGCGGTGACCTGCGCGAGCAACCACGAACAACCCGCACTCGCCCTCAAACCACTCCCCCCTGATCAACAGGCGCCCGGCCCCCTACAAAACCGTGCAATTTGTGTCGGCTTCGCAACAGCCCTGCCTTTGTTTTTCATCGACCCTTGTAAAGCCCACAGCCCGACCCGGCACACTGGGGCGCATGAACGATTGGCCCGAGGGATGGTCCGGCAACAACCGCGGCGGCGACTACGCCCAGCCCGAGGGGCCGCGCGTCATGCGCCAGGTCCGTCGCGGCCCGTCGGCACCCCCTCAGGGTGGTGTGCCCCAGCAGCCGTCGTACGGCGACCCGTACGGTGACGGCCACGGCAACAGCGGCCCCGACCAGCAGCAGTACGGCGGCGGCCACAACAGCGACTACAACACCGGCCAGGTCTACGGCGCCGGCGGCGTGGGCGGCTCCGGTGGTCACGGGGGCGGCCGGGGCGACCGGGGCGCGCCGAACTGGGGGCGTCGTATCAAACTGACCGCGATCACGGTCACCGTGGTGCTGCTCGCGACGACGATCGGCACGTACTTCTGGGCCGACTCCAAGCTGAACCGCGAGGTCGACCTCTCCAAGGTCATCGACCGGCCGGCCGAGGGCGAGGGCACCAACTACCTGATCGTCGGTTCCGACAGCCGCGCGGGCCTGTCCGACGAGCAGAAGAAGGAGCTCCACACCGGGTCCGCCGAGGGCAAGCGCACGGACTCGATGATGATCCTGCACACCGGTTCCAACGGCCCGACGCTGATCTCGCTGCCCCGTGACTCGAACGTCGAGATACCGACGTTCGTGGGCTCCGAGTCCGGCAAGACCTACAAGGGCTCGGGACGCCAGGTGAAGCTGAACGCGGCGTACGCGGAGGACGGGCCCGAGCTGCTCGTCCGTACCGTCGAGGCCAACACGGGGCTGCGCATCGACCACTACGTGGAGATCGGTTTCGCGGGCTTCGCGAACATCGTCGACGCGGTCGGCGGCGTCGAGATCGAGATCCCGAAGGGCGGCATGAAGGACACCAAGTCCGGTGCCGACTTCGAGGCGGGCAAGCAGACCCTCAACGGCGAGCAGGCCCTCGCCTTCGTCCGGACCCGCTACGCCCTCGCGGGCAGTGACCTGGACCGGACGAAGAACCAGCAGAAGTTCCTGGCGGCCCTCGCCAGTCAGACGGCGACGCCGAGCACGGTGCTGAACCCGTTCAGGCTGTACCCGACGATGAGCGCGGGTCTGGACACCCTGATCGTCGACAAGGACATGGGCCTGTTCGACCTGGCCGACATGTTCTGGGCGATGAAGGGCGTGACGGGCGGCGACGGCAAGTCGATGAACATGCCGATCTCCGGAAACGCCGCCAACGGCAACCTCCAGTGGGACACCGCGAAGGTGAAGCAGCTGGTGGAGCAGTTGAAGAACGACGAGACGGTGACGGTGTCGGGCAACTGACCCGGCGGACGACGTGACCGAGGGGCACCTCCCGTCGCAGGGGGTGCCCCTCCGTCATGGGGTCGTGCTCAGGCGGTGGCGCCCGCCATCGTCCGGCACATCTCGGAGCAGCGGCGACACGCCTCGGCGCAGCGCATCATCTGCTGGTCGTCCGGCATGGACATACACGCCTCGGCGCACATGTCACAGGCGCGGGCGCACATCGCGCACATCTCGGCGGACAGCGGCGAGCGGCGCATCATCATGTCCGCGCACATACGGGTCATCTCGGCGCAGTCCATCAGGGCGCGCATGATCTGCATCTGGGCCTGACCGCCGGCCTGCATGCAGGAGCTCATGGTCTCCTCGCACACGCTGTGGCACGTCATGCAGGCGTCGACGCAGTCCTGCATCTCCTTGGTCATCGCGGTCATGTTCCCGGCCTGCTGCGTCATGGCTCCTCCTGGGGGTGGTGGGAGAGCGGGATCCGGGGCCGGATCCCGCGCACCTTCCGTCCTACGCCTCCCCGTCCCCGCCCGCCACCGCGCCGATGGAGGTTGTTACGGCAGGTTCCGCGCCATGACGATGCGCTGGACCTGGTTCGTGCCCTCGTAGATCTGCGTGATCTTGGCGTCGCGCATCATGCGCTCGACCGGGTAGTCGCGGGTGTAGCCATAGCCGCCGAGGAGCTGGACGGCGTCCGTGGTGACCTCCATGGCGACGTCGGAGGCGAAGCACTTGGCGGCGGCGCCCTGGAAGGTGAGGTCCTTGTCGCCGCGCTCGGACTTGGCGGCCGCCTGGTAGGTCAGGGCCCGGGCGGCCTCGATCTTCATGGCCATGTCGGCGAGCATGAACTGGATGCCCTGGAAGTCGGCGATCGGCTTGCCGAACTGCTTGCGCTCCTGGACGTAGCCCTTGGCGTAGTCGAGGGCGCCCTGGGCGACGCCGAGGGCCTGGGCGGCGATGGTGATGCGGGTGTGGTCCAGGGTCTTCATGGCCGTCGCGAAGCCGGTGCCCTCCTCGCCGATGATGCGGTCGGCGGGGATGCGGACGTTGTCCAGGTAGACCTCGCGGGTCGGGGAGCCCTTGATGCCGAGCTTCTTCTCCGGGGCGCCGAATGAGACACCCTCGTCGGACTTCTCGACGACGAACGCGGAGATGCCCTTGGAGCGCTTGTCCGGGTCCGTGACGGCCATGACCGTGTAGTAGTCGGATACGCCCGCGTTGGTGATCCAGCGCTTCACGCCGTTGAGGATCCAGTGGTCGCCGTCGCGGACCGCGCGGGTCTTCATCCCGGCCGCGTCGGAGCCCGCGTCCGGCTCGGAGAGGCAGTACGAGAACATCGCGTCGCCCTTGGCGAGCGGGCCCAGGTACTTCTTCTTCAGCTCCTCGGAGCCGGAGAGCATCACGGGCAGCGAGCCGAGCTTGTTGACGGCGGGGATGAGGGAGGACGACACGCAGGCGCGGGCCACCTCCTCGATCACGATGACCGTGGCGAGCGCGTCGGCGCCGGCGCCGCCGTACTCCTCGGGCACGTGCACGGCGTGCAGGTCGTTGGCGACCAGCGCGTCCAGCGCCTCCTGCGGGAAGCGGGCCTCCTCGTCCACGGCGGCGGCGTGGGGCGCGATCTTCGCCTCGGCGAGGGAACGGATCGCGTCACGGAGCATGTCGTGCTCCTCGGACGGGCGGTACAGGTCGAAATCAGCCGATCCGGCCAAGGTCTCTCACGCTCCTGACGCTAACTACCGTTAAGTAACTCAAATTTTAGAGGGCTGCCCACAGGACTGGTACGTGAGTTTGACGACAGGCCCCGGCCCCCGGGGAATCTGCCCGGTGAAGGGCCCGGACACGCCCCGACTATGCTCAGGCAGCGCACGTCTCCCGCACGCGCGGGCACCCCACGGCCGGACACCCCAGGAGCACCCATGGCCCTCAAGATCACCGTGATCGGCACCGGCTATCTCGGCGCGACACACGCCGCGGCCATGGCCGAGCTGGGGTTCGAGGTGCTCGGGCTCGATGTCGTCGAAGAGAAGATCGACATGCTTCGGCGCGGCGAGGTCCCGATGTACGAGCCGGGCCTGGAGGAGCTGCTGCGCAAGCATGTCGCGGGGATCGAGGGATCCAGCGGGCGGCTGCGCTTCACCACCGACTACGCCGAGGTCGCCGCCTTCGGTGACGTCCACTTCGTCTGCGTGAACACCCCGCAGCGGCACGGCGAGTACGCCTGCGACATGTCCTACGTCGACGCGGCCTTCGCCTCGCTCGCCCCGCATCTGACGGGCCCGGCCCTGGTCGTCGGCAAGTCGACGGTGCCGGTGGGGTCCGCCGACCGGCTGGCCGCGTACCTCGCCGAGCACGCGCCCGCCGGTGAGGACGCCGAGCTGGCCTGGAACCCGGAGTTCCTGCGCGAGGGCTTCGCCGTGAACGACACGCTGCACCCGGACCGGATCGTGGTGGGCGTGCGCAGCGAAAAGGCGGAGAAGCTGCTGCGGGAGGTGTACGCGACGCCGGTCGAGGAGGGCTCCCCGTTCGTCCTCACCGACTTCCCGACCGCCGAGCTGGTGAAGACCTCCGCGAACTCCTTCCTCGCCACCAAGATCTCCTTCATCAACGCCATGGCCGAGGTGTGCGAGGCCGCCGGGGGCGATGTCGCCAAGCTGGCCGAGGCCATCGGGCACGACGACCGGATCGGGAAGAAGTTCCTGCGGGCCGGCATCGGCTTCGGCGGCGGGTGTCTGCCGAAGGACATCCGGGCGTTCATGGCCCGCGCCGGTGAGCTGGGCGCCGACCAGGCCCTGACGTTCCTGCGCGAGATCGACTCCATCAACATGCGCCAGCGCGGCCAGATGGTGGAGCTGGCCCGGCAGGCGCTGGGCGGCGGGTCCTTCCTGGGCAAGCGGGTCGCCGTGCTCGGCGCCACCTTCAAGCCCGACTCCGACGACGTACGCGACTCCCCCGCCCTCAACGTGGCCGGGCAGATCCACCTCCAGGGCGGCCAGGTCACCGTCTACGACCCCAAGGGCATGGACAACGCGCGGCGGATCTTCCCGACGCTCGGGTACGCCGACACCGCGCTGGACGCCGTGCGGGGCGCCGACATCGTGCTGCACCTGACGGAGTGGCAGGAGTTCCGCACGCTGGACCCCGAGGCGCTGGGCGAGGTCGCGTCGACACGGCTCGTGCTGGACGGCCGCAACGCGCTCGACCCTGAGCTGTGGCGCCGTGCGGGCTGGACGTACCGGGCGATGGGGCGGCCGACCGCGTAGGACCGCGTCGGCGGGAGACTCCGTTCCCGGGTCGGGGCAACGGAAGGTGACGCCGTTCCGGCCGACTCGGGGCAACACAAGGTGACGCCGTTCCGGCCGAGGCTCAGTCGGCCGGAACGGCGTCTTTTCCTATTGTCCACGTTCCGGCGCCCGGCGGGGGCGAAGCGCTTACTTCGCTCGGTAGCGGCGCATCTTCGCACGGGCTCCGCACACCTGCATCGAGCACCAGCGGCCGCGTCCGGCCGGGCTGCGGTCGTAGTACGCCCAGTGACAGTCGGAGGCCTCGCAGGCCTTGAGGCGTTGCCAGGTGCCCGCCGTCAGGGCCTCGGCGACGGCCGCGGCCACGCGGGAGAGCAGGGGGGCCGGGTCGGCGGCGGGGCGCAGGCTCGCGGAGCCGTCCTCGGTGGAGACGACGACGACGAGCGGCGCCGCGGCCAGGAGCGTGCCCAGCGGGGTCACCGGGCCGTGCGGGGCGTGACCGGCGTGGGCCAGCAGGGTCGCGCGGAGGGACTCCCGCAGCTCGCGCACCGCCGTGAGGTCCTCGTCCGCCGCCAGGCACAGGCCGGCTCGGGCCTCCGGGGTCTCCAGGGCGTCGGCGCCCGTCTCCAGGTCCAGCGTGTTCACCAGGCTCTCGACGAGGGCCAGGCCGCCGGGGGCGGACCCTCTTGCACTCATGTCCGCGAGGTTACCCGTTATGGGGATGCATAAGGTAACCGTTACTGGTTACCCTCCTCTACAGGTAACCGAAGTTCACGTGAGCAGAGAACGAGCAAGGAGAAGGCCATGGTCATCGCCAAGCTGGATGTCGTCGTTCTGGACTGTCCCGACCCGGCCGCGCTCGCCGGGTTCTACGCCGAGGTGATCGGCGGGAAGGTCAGCGGGGAGGGGGACTGGGTGAATCTGGAGGTACCGGGCGGGGGTGCGCGGCTGGCGTTCCAGAAGGCGCCGGGGTTCGTGGCGCCCGAGTGGCCCTCGGCGGAGCGGTCGCAGCAGTTCCATCTCGACCTGGACGTGGAGGACATGGACGCTGCGGAGAAGGAGGTGCTGGCGCTGGGGGCGACGGTGCTGGACGCGGCGGATCGTGAGCGGGGGTTCCGGGTGTACGCGGATCCTGTGGGGCATCCGTTCTGTCTCTGCCGGAGTTGAGTGCGCGACAGCGGGAGGGGTGCGGGGAGCCGAGTGGCCGCGGGTCGTTCGTGGCTGGTCGCGCAGTTCCCCGCGCCCCTGACGGGGCGTGGCCCCGTCAACCGTCCAGTTCCGCGATCCTCGCCGTCGAGGCTTCCCGGCGGTCGCGTGCCGCCCTCGCCGTGAAGTCGGCGGTGCGCAGGACGCGTTGGACGTTGCCCCAGGTGAGGAGGGCGAGGTCGGGTTCGGACCAGCCCCGGTCCATGAGTTCGGCGACGAGGCGGGGGTAGCAGGAGGCGTCGGTGAGGTCCCGGGGATGGGCCTCGCCGGAGTCGTAGGCGCCGGAGAGGCCGACGCACTCGGGGCCGGCGATCGAGCGGACGTGGTCGAGGTGGTCGGCGACGTCGCGGACCGAGGGGCCGGTCTGCTCGGCGGTGAGCGGCACCATGCACAGGCCCCGCGCCTCGCCCAGCGCGGCGAGGAGGTCGTCGGGGAGGTTGGCGGGGTGGGGCCGCAGCGCGGCGGCCGCCGAGCGGGTGCACACCACCGGGGCGCGGGAGACCGCGAGCGCCCGGCGGACCGTCTCCTCGGAGGCTCCGGAGAGGTCGGCGAGGACGCCTATGCGGTTCATCTCGCGGACCACCTCCTCACCGAACCTGCTCAGCCCGGACTCGCCCGCCCAGGACGCGCCGGCGAGGGTCAGGGCCTTGAGGCCGAGTGTGTGCAGGGAGCGCAGGATGCCGAGGGAGTCGCCGATCGCCGGGGCTCCGGCGGGGCCCAGCAGGACGGCCACCCGACCGCAGTTGCGGGCGTCGGTGGTCTCGCCGGCGCTGTGCGTGAGCCGCAGGCCCTCGGGGTGGGCGTCGACGACCGTCCTGACCAGGTCCAGCTGCTCCAGCGTGGCTCCCACGGCCCGCTCGCCCGCGAGGCCCTCCGGGAGGTGCAGCGACCAGAACAGCGCGCCGATGTGGCCCTTGCGCATGCGCGGCACGTCGGTGTCCACGCCGCCCTCGCCCAGCTCCAGGTCGTACCGGGGCAGCTGGCGCAGCACCCACGGCAGCCCGCTGTACCCGTCGGCGACGGGGTGCGCGACGAGGAAGGCGTCCGCCTCGGCCAGCTCCGGGGAGGGCGAGGACGGCGAGGGGGGTCCGGCGGGTCCGGCCACCACGACGGCTTCGTCGCCGAGGGCCTCGGGGACGTCCGCTCCACCGCGGCGGACGTCGGTCGCGGCATGGGGGCGGACGTCGTCCGCCTCGCCGTCGTCGGGGTGGCCGTCGTCGCCGGGGGCTATCGGCTCCGCCGCCGGTGGGCGCCGGTCGCGTGTGCGCGTGGCCTCGGCGCGGGTGGGGGCGGGGGGCGTGTCGAGCTCGCCGGCCTCCCCCGCGGCTTGCAGTTCGTCCTGCAGATCTGCCATGGCAAACCTCCGTAGCCGTTGGGTGATCGCAGTACTCGTCACCGTGGCACGGAGGCCGCCCGCCTTCCTGGTGGGTGGGGCGTTCGGGTTGAACGGCCGTCGCGGGGCCGCCACTGCGCCACCCGGGTGAGACCCGGGCGGCGCCCTGCGTCACCCGTCCAGCTGGTCCAGCGTCGCGTGGGACGGGCCGGTACGGGCCTGGAGGTCCCGGGCCACGTCCTCAGCCGCGCCCAGCACCCGGACCGCGTTCCGCCAGGTCAGCTTGGCCAGGTCGGTCCGCGACCAGCCCCGGTCGAGCAGCTCGGCGATCAGGTTCGGGTAGCAGGAGACGTCGCCCAGGCCGTCCGGGGTGAAGGCGGTGCCGTCGTAGTCGCCGCCGATGCCGAGGTGGTCGATGCCGGCGACCTCGCGCATGTGGTCGAGATGGTCCGCGACCGTGGCCACGGTGGCGACCGGGCGGGGGTTGCGCTCCTCGAAGGCGCGGTGGACCGCCATCCCCTCGGGGGTGGTGTCGAGGTGGTGCAGACCGTGGACCCGCATGTTCTCGTCGGCGGCGGCCGTCCAGTCGACGGCGGCCTGCAGCACGAACTTCGGCACGAACGTCACCATCGCCACTCCCCCGTTGCCCGGGAGCCGCTCCAGGACGTCGTCCGGGATGTTGCGGGGGTGGTCGCACACGGCCCGTGACGAGGAGTGGGAGAAGATCACCGGGGCGACGGACGCGTCGAGCGCGTCCCGCATCGTCGTCGCGGCCACGTGCGAGAGGTCGACGAGCATCCCCTCACGGTTCATCTCCCGCACCACCGCGCGGCCGAAGTCGGTGAGGCCGCCGGCGGCCGCCTCGTCCGTCGCGGAGTCCGCCCAGGCGATGTTGTGGTTGTGGGTGAGCGTCATGTAGCGGACGCCGAGCGCGTACAGGACCCGCAGCGTGGCGAGGCTGTTGTCGATGGAGTGGCCGCCCTCGGCGCCCATCAGGGAGGCGATCCGGCCCTCGGCCCGGGCCGCCTCCATCTCGGCGGCGGTCAGTGCGGCCCGCAGCTCCGCCGGATGACGGTCGATCAACCGCCGTACGCAGTCGATCTGTTCGAGGGTCGCGGTGACGGCCCCCGGCCGGTCGGAGGGCACGTACACCGACCAGAACTGCGCCCCCACCCCGCCCGCGCGCAGCCGCGCCAGGTCGGTGTGGAGGAAGGTGCTCTGGTCACCCGCGATGTCCCGTGCGTCCAGGTCGTAGCGGACCTGCTCACGCAGCGCCCAGGGCAGGTCGTTGTGCCCGTCCGCGACCGGGAACTCCCGCAGCAGTTCCCTGGCCGCCTCCAGCGATGTCATGGCCATCTCCCCCGTGTCCCCCGTGGTCCCCGTCATGTCGGTTACGTCTACTTCCCGAAGCCGAAGCCGCTGCCCGATCCCTCGACCTTGGTGCGCAGGCGCTTGCCCTTCTCGGTCGCCTGGTCGTTCAGCTCCTGCTGGAACTCCCGCATCCGGCCGCGGAGTTCCTCGTCGTGCGCGGCGAGGATGCGCGCGGCCAGCAGGCCGGCGTTGCGGGCCCCGGCGACGGAGACCGTCGCGACGGGCACTCCGGCCGGCATCTGCACGATCGACAGCAGGGAGTCCATGCCGTCGAGGTACTTCAGCGGCACCGGCACGCCGATGACCGGCAGCGGCGTCACGGAGGCGAGCATGCCGGGCAGGTGGGCGGCGCCGCCCGCACCCGCGATGATCACCTTGAGACCCCGGTCCGCGGCCTCCTCGCCGTACGCGATCATCTCGCGCGGCATCCGGTGCGCCGAGACGACGTCGACCTCGTACGCGATCTCGAACTCGTCGAGGGCCTGCGCGGCGGCCTCCATGACGGGCCAGTCGGAGTCCGACCCCATGACGATGCCCACGACGGGTCCGGCGGCGCTGCTCATTCGGTGATCGTGCCTCTCAGGTAACCGGCGGCGTGACGGGCGCGCTCCAGCACGTCGTCGAGGTCGTCGCCATAGGTGTTGACGTGACCGACCTTACGGCCGGGCTTCACGTCCTTGCCGTACATGTGGATCTTGAGCTTGGGGTCGCGGGCCATGCAGTGCAGGTACGCGGAGTACATGTCCGGGTAGTCGCCGCCGAGGACGTTGACCATGACGGTCCACTTCGCGCGGGGGCGCGGGTCGCCGAGCGGGAGGTCGAGGACGGCCCGCACGTGGTTGGCGAACTGCGAGGTGATCGCGCCGTCCTGGCTCCAGTGGCCGGAGTTGTGGGGGCGCATGGCCAGCTCGTTGACCAGGATGCGGCCGTCGCGGGTCTGGAACAGCTCGACCGCGAGGTGGCCGACCACGTCCAGTTCCTTGGCGATGCGCAGGGCCATCTCCTCGGCGCGCAGGGCGAGTGCCTCGTCCAGGTCGGGCGCGGGGGCGATCACGGTGTCACAGACGCCGTTCACCTGCTGCGACTCCACCACCGGGTAGGCGACGGCCTGGCCGTGCGGCGACCGTACGACGTTGGCCGCCAGCTCCCGTACGAAGTCGACCTTCTCCTCCGCGAGGACCGGGACGCCGGCGCGGAAGGGCTCGGCGGCGTCCTCGACCGACCGGACGACCCAGACGCCCTTGCCGTCGTAGCCGCCGCGGACCGTCTTGAGGATGACCGGAAACCCGTCGCCCTCGGCGCCCTCGGGGAGCCCCTCGGCGGCGAAGGCGGCCACGTCGTCGGGGTCCGCGACGATGCGGTGCCGTGGGCAGGGCACCCCGATCTCGACGAGCTTCGCCCGCATCACGCCCTTGTCCTGGGCGTGCTGGAGCGCTTCCGGGCCGGGGCGGACGGGGATGCCGTCCGCCTCCAGCGCCCGTAGATGCTCGGTGGGTACATGTTCGTGATCGAAGGTGATCACGTCGCAGCCCTGCGCGAACGCACGCAGCGTGTCGAGGTCGCGGTAGTCGCCGATGACGACATCACCGACGACCTGCGCCGCGGAATCCTGAGGGGTGTCACTGAGGAGCTTGAACCTGATGCCGAGCGGGATGCCCGCCTCGTGTGTCATACGAGCGAGCTGGCCACCGCCGACCATGCCGACTACCGGGAACGTCACGCCCCCAGGGTATCGGCCACGGAATCGGCCACTCCCGGGTGCCCGTTTTCCCCGCCCATTTCCCCACTGGACCGGCCCCGGACCTCCTCCGTACCCCGGCTGTGAGCTTCTGCACAGGCATGGGCCAGGGGCGCTGGTTAGCATGGCGTAACCAGTGGATATCGACCGAAGATCAACTCATTTCTGATCATTCAGATCTTTTCGGACGGGACAGCAACCGGCTGACCACCGGCACGACACCGACCGGAACCGAACGACGGGGGCCGCACACGATGGGACGTACCAGCTCGGGGCTTGATATGAGGCCCCGCGGCGCCCTGCGCCGCCGACTCGACCTGCTGGTGCGTGAGGTCGCCAAATTCGGCGCGGTGGGCGGTGCGGGGCTGCTGGTGAACCTCGGGGTGTTCAACCTCGTGCGGCACACCACCGAGCTCCAGGTGGTCCGGGCCAGCGTCATCGCCACGGTCGTGGCCATCGCGTTCAACTACGTGGGCTTCCGCTACTTCACGTACCGGGACCGCGACAAGAGCGGCCGTACGAAGGAGCTGTCGCTGTTCCTGCTGTTCAGCGCGGTCGGCCTGGTCATCGAGAACGGTGTCCTCTACACGGCCACGTACGGCTTCGACTGGGACACCCCCCTGCAGTCCAACATCTTCAAGTTCCTCGGCATCGGCGTCGCGACCCTCTTCCGGTTCTGGTCGTACCGCACCTGGGTGTTCCGGGCTCTCCCGGCCCGGGAGACGGTGGCCGGTGCGGAATCGTTCCTCGAAGCGAAGGCCACCCACCCGCCGACGGTCACCGGCAAACGCCGCTGAGGGGGGCGCGACCCGCGCCTGCTGAGGGGGCCCGCCCCCCCTTCCGAACGCGCCCGCGCCCGCGCCCGCGCCCGCTAGCGCACCGGTCGGGTGTCGCCGGACGGCGTGCGGACCGGCGTGCGGGACAGGAACAGTCCGAACACCGGCGGCTGCGCCTGGAGCATCTCCAGGCGGCCGCCGTCGGCCTCGGCGAGGTCGCGTGCCACGGCCAGCCCGATGCCCGTCGAGTTGCGCCCGCTGATCGCCCGCTCGAAGATCCGCGCGCCGAGGTCGGCGGGCACACCGGGCCCCTCGTCGGTGACCTCGATCACCGCCTGGTTCCCGGTGACCCGTGTGCGCAGCGCCACCGTGCCGCCCCCGTGCATCAGCGAGTTCTCGATCAGCGCGGCCAGCACCTGGGCGACCGCGCCCGGCGTGCCCACGGCCTGGAGATGCCGCTTGCCGGAGCTGACGACGGCCCGACCGGCGCTGCGGTAGGCCGGCCGCCACTCCTCCAGCTGCTGCTTGATGACCTCGTCGAGTTCGAAGGAGACGGCGGAGCCGTTGCGGGGGTCGCGGGAGTTGGTGAGGAGGCGCTCCACGACGTCCGTGAGGCGCTCGACCTGGGTGAGCGCGATGTGCGCCTCCTCCTTCACCGTGTCGATGTCGTCGGTGAGGGTGATCTCCTCCAGCCGCATCGACAGTGCGGTCAGCGGCGTGCGCAGCTGGTGGGACGCGTCGGCCGCGAGCCGCCGCTCGGCGGTGAGCATGCGGCCGATGCGCTCGGCGGAGGCGTCCAGCACGTCCGCGACCCGGTCCAGCTCGGGGACGCCGTACCGCTTGTGGCGGGGGCGCGGGTCGCCGGAGCCGAGCCGTTCGGCGGTCTCGGCGAGGTCGGTGAGGGGGGAGGCGAGGCGGTTGGCCTGGCGTACGGCGAGGAGGACGGCCGCGATGACGGCCAGCAGGGCGACGGCCGCGATGATCAGCAGCGTGCGGCCGACCTCGCGGCTGACCGCCGAGCGGGACTCCTCGACCGTGACGACCTCGTCCTTCTCGCCCTTGGCCTGGTGACTGATGACGTCGCCGACGGGCTTGTCGCCGATCTCGATCGTGGACTGGCCGGGGATCTCGATACGGGCGTAGCGCTCGTCGCCGACCTGGTCCCGGAGGACCTCGGCGGTGATCCTCTCGTCGCCGATGATCCGGCTGTCCACGATGCTCGTCAGCTGGACGGCCTCGGACTCGACGCGTTCCTCGGCGCTGTTGCTGATCGTGCGGGTCTCGACGATGACCAGGGAGACGCCGAAGACGGCGATGACCACGAGGACCACGGCGAGGGTGGACTGGATGAGACGGCGACGCACGGTTGCCCTCCGGGCGGGGCGGGTTTTCTGGACCTCTGATGGGCCTCTGATGGGCCTCTGATGGGACCTCTGACTGGACCTCTGATTGTGCGCCACCCGGCGCCTGGCGCTGAACGGGGGTCGGTGCCGGGGCGCAGCCCCGCAAAGGGCGCGGAGAACTGCGCGACCAGCCACAACGGACCCCGCGGCCGCCACACGACCCACGCCCCGAGCTGTGTGGCGCCCGGGTCAGCACCCGGCAGGCATCAGTTCTTCTCGAACCGGAAGCCGACCCCGCGCACCGTCGCGATGTACCGCGGGTTCGCCGCGTCGTCGCCCAGCTTCTTGCGCAGCCAGGAGATGTGCATGTCGAGGGTCTTCGTCGACGACCACCAGGTGGTGTCCCAGACCTCGCGCATCAGCTGGTCACGGGTGACGACCCGGCCGGCGTCGCGCACGAGCACCCGCAGCAGGTCGAACTCCTTGGCGGTGAGCTGGAGCTCCTCGTCGCCCATCCACGCCCGGTGGGACTCGACGTCGATCCGCACCCCGTGCGTGGCGGGCGGCTGCGCCGGCTCCGCCGCGCCGCGCCGGAGCAGCGCCCGGACACGGGCGAGCAGCTCGGCCAGCCGGAAGGGCTTGGTGACGTAGTCGTCGGCACCCGCGTCGAGGCCCACGACGGTGTCCACCTCGTCGGCGCGCGCGGTCAGGATGAGGATCGGGATGGCGTGTCCCTCGGCGCGCAGCCGGCGGGCGACCTCCAGGCCGTCCATGCCGGGCAGCCCCAGGTCCAGGACGACCAGGTCGACGCCCCCCTGCATTCCGGCGTCCAGCGCGGTGGGGCCGTCCTCGCGGACCTCCACCTCGTACCCCTCCCGGCGCAGTGCGCGGGCCAGCGGCTCCGAGATGGACGCGTCGTCCTCGGCGAGCAGTACACGGGTCATGGAGTGATGGTAGTCCGCCGAGAACCGCAGGTGGAGGGTGTTCGGCGAGCACGATTCACACCTTTGTCCAACGGTTCTCTTACTCTCCCGGGGCATGATCCACCGCGGTGGGCGTTTCATCCGTCACCGGTGAAGATCCGGGTCGCCACGTGGAGACGACGGCCGGGTTCGGTGGGGATCGCGCGCGGGTCCCGTGAACGGGGCGTCGCCGCGCCGTGCCCTGTGCGGCCCCTTCCTGGGCCCGCACGATGCGAGCCCCTGGTTGACCTTCGAATATGCGATCGCCAGGGTCTTCTTACCTGTGATCCGGCTCTCAAGGCCTTCCGGTTCCTGCATCATCCTGGCGTATGGTGACGGAACGCCTGTAGCTACACGTGGGGACCTTTGGCGGCATATCAGCGCTGAAGGTCTCTTTTGTGTGCGGAACAACCTCTGGGCGCGCCCCCACGTGCGCCGTCCCGACACTGCAAGGAACGACCATGGCGTCCAGCCTGACGAAGGACTCGGCCGGCCGGGGAACCCCCGGCACCGAGGGCACCTTCTTCGGCCACCCCCGCGGACTGGCCACTCTCTTCATGACCGAGATGTGGGAACGATTCTCCTACTACGGCATGAAGGCTCTCCTCACCGTCTACCTGCTCTCCGGCGGCCCCGACGCCGGCAAGGGCAGCATGGGTGGCGGTCTGGCCATGGACCTGGCCACCACCACCACGATCGTCGCCGTCTACTCGGCGATGGTGTACCTGCTCGCGATGCCCGGCGGCTGGCTCGGTGACCGGGTCTGGGGCCCCCGCAAGACGGTGACGATCGCGGCGGTCACCATCATGTCCGGGCACCTGGTACTCGCCCTGCCGGGCGGTCAGGCACCGTTCTTCGCGGGCCTCGCGCTGGTCGCGGCCGGCTCCGGTCTGCTGAAGGCCAACATCTCCACGATGGTGGGCCACCTGTACGACGGCCCCGAGGACCCGCGGCGCGACGGCGGCTTCACGATCTTCTACATGGGCATCAACGCAGGTGCCTTCTTCGCCCCGCTGGCCATCGGCACCGTCGGCCAGGAGGTCAACTGGCACCTCGGCTTCGGTCTGGCGGCGGTCGGCATGGCCGTCGGTCTGGCCGTGTTCCTCGCCGGCAGCCGGAACCTGAGCCCGCAGAGCGACGTCGTCCCGAAGCCGCTTGCGGCCGAGGAGCGCGCCACCTGGCTGCGCAAGGGCCTGCTCTGGCTGGCCGTCGCGGCCGTCTTCTACGGCGCCGTGGGCCTCAGCGGCCACTTCACCCTGAACTGGGCGATGATCCCGCTGACGGTCATAGGTCTGGTCGTCCCGGCCGGTGTGCTGCTGCGCATCAAACGGGACAAGGAGCTGACCACCGCCGAGCAGTCGAAGATGACCGGCTACATCTGGTTCTTCGTGGCCGCCGCCGTGTTCTGGATGATCTACGACCAGGGCGCGTCCACGGTCCAGGCGTTCGGCTCGAACGACGAGAAGGTGGCCGGCTCGCTGCTCGGCTTCGGCTTCCCGACCTCCTGGTACCAGTCGCTGAACCCGCTGTTCATCATGGCACTGGCCCCGGTGTTCGCCTGGCTCTGGCTGTGGCTCAACCGCCGGGGCAGGGAGCCCAGTACAGCAGTGAAGTTCGCGATGGCCCTGGTGCTCGTCGGTGTCTCGTTCTTCTTCTTCCTGATTCCGCTGGGCATGGCGGCGGACGGCACCCTGGCCAGCCCGATGTGGTTGGTGGGCATCTACTTCATCCAGACGGTCGGTGAGCTGTGTCTCTCCCCCGTCGGCCTGTCGGTGACGACGAAGATGGCGCCCGCCAAGTACGCCAGCCAGATGATGGGCGTCTGGTTCCTCGCGGTCACCGCGGGCGACTCGATCACCGGCCTGCTCTCCAACCCGGCCGTCGGCGGCTTCGACCTCAGCGGCACCGGCATGGTCGCCGTCGAGGCCACCCTCGCCGTCCTGGCCGGCTTCGCGATCTACATGTACCGCAAGAAGGTCAGGGCCCTGACGGGCGACGTCAACTGAGACCGGCCGCCCCGACGTCCGTGGAAGGGCCGCTGCACCCGGCGGCCCTTTCAGGTGTCCTCCGGCGACGAGGAGAGGCGCGCGGCCCGTGCCACCCCCGCGTCCGTGTCTGTGTCCGCGCACGTGTCTGGGTCCGTGTCCGCGCAGGTGTCCGCGTCCGGTGTGAACCACGGCAGGGTCGTACCGGTACGGGGCGGGGCCTAATACACATCTA
>NZ_JARGEE010000103.1:0-23845 GCF_033794485.1 Streptomyces sp. MB09-02B | reverse complement strand
AATACGATATTTCTGCCTGTGTCGTGGGCTAGGAGAAGTGTATAAGAGAACGGTGATGGCCGATGCCCCTTACCGACCGTAATCAGCGCTCCTCTGCCTCAGCGACCTGTTTTCGGTCGTTCGCCGCCCGCTGCCGGGCGGCGAACGACCGAAAACAGGTCGCTGAGGCAGAGGAGCGCTGATTACGGTCGGTAAGGGGCATCGGCCATCACAGAGCCGAGATCAATGGATGCCTGGCGAGATCTCGCGCTTACTGTGATCCGGCGGAATGCGGATACTTGAACATTAACGAGCCTGCTCGAGCGGCAGATGCCTGTCCGTTGGTTGCTGGGTGAGTGTTTGCTCGGGTGGTCGTGGCAGTGGCGTGATCTGTTCGATCGGCTCTGGACTTTTGTCGCTGGCGGTGAGCGTCGTCGACGGCGCCTCCAGCCTCGCTGGCTGATACGCGTCTCTCATAGTCCCAGTTCAGGGGCCACCCGGAGCGTTGGTTTGTGATGCAGTTCACATTGACGTCGGGAACTGATGCGGCGTTAACTCGCCGAAATCTATGAAGGTTCTGTGACTTCTGTGGCTACGGGGTGGGGTCGTGGGGTTGAGGCGAGGGCATCGCCATGTTCAGATGCGAAGAGGTAGTTCGCGTCGGGTAGTCGGAGGGCTCTCGGCAGCGGCGACGCTGTTGTCGCTGCTGCCCGTCGTGTCGATCGCGAGCGTCGGCGACGCGGCGGCCGCGGTTCCCGCATCGGCGCTGATCGAGCAGTCGGCCTCGGAGCGCGCGGCGGTGACCGGCGAACCGGTGGAAGTACCGTCCGAGCGGACCGAGTACACGACGACCGTGGCGAACCCCGACGGCACCTTCACACTCACCCAGTCCACACAACCGCAGCGCGCACGGGCCGAGGACGGCACGTGGCAGGACATCGACGTCACTCTGGAAAAACGTTCCGACGGGACGGTCGGGCCCAAGGCCGCCGTGGTGGACATGGCCTTTTCGGGCGGCGGTGACGGAACGGATCAGGGCTGCTGCGCCTCGGGCGCGATGGCCAGGAGCTGAGGATGGGCTGGCCCACCTCCCTGCCCGTCCCCACGCTTGACGGTGCCACGGCGACGTACGCGAACGTGCCGGTCGACGGGGTGGATCTGCAGATGACGGCGACCGCCGAGGGCTACCGCGAGGTGCTCGTGGTGAGGTCCGCCGAAGCCGCTGACAGCGCCGAGCTGGAGCACATCAGCCTTACGGCATCAGGGACCGGCCTGAGTGTCGTGCCTGGCGAAGGTGGCGGGTTGCGGGCTGTCGACGCCGACGGGAACGCGGTGTTCCGGGGGCCTGCGGGGCAGATGTGGGACTCGGCGGGAGACGATGCGGCGGCCGGGCCGCAGACTCAACTCCTGTCCACGGCCGCCGTCGAGGAGGCTGAGACCGAGGCTGCCGCCGACGATCTCTCCCACCCCGGTGAGGGGGACGCCACGGCGGAGTTGCCGGTGACCGTGGGGGACGGCAGCGTGTCAGTGAAGCCGGATTTGGCGCTGCTCCGGGGCAAGGCGACCGTCTACCCGGTCTTCATCGACCCGCCCGTGGGACTGGGTGTCTCCGAGTGGACGAAGCTGTCGTCGGACGGGGACAAGTTCTGGAAGTTCACCGAGCCCAAGGGTGTGGGGCGGTGTGGTGTCGCGGACGGCTATGCCTGCGGCTCGGGCTACACGGACCGGATGTACTTCGAGTTCGGCCCCGGCAAGCTGGCCGGCAAGCACGTGTTGGACGCGACGTTCCGGGCGTATGAGACCTGGTCGTTCAACTGCACCCCGTACTGGGTGGACCTGGAGCGCACGGACAACATCTCGGAGGGCACCCGCTGGCCGGGCCCCAAGCAGCTCGACCAGATGGGCGACAAGTACGTCTCGGCGGGCCGCGGCGATCTGTGCAGTCCTGAACAGCCGAACTCGTGGGTCGAGTTCAACGACAACCCCGCTGAGGCGGATGAGAATCTCGCCTCCACTGTGCGGGCCTTCGCGGCGGGCAAGTTCCCCCGGCTGACGCTGATGCTGCGGGCCAAGGACGAGACCGAGCCGCGGGCCTGGAAGCGGTTCGACAACAACGCGGAACTCAAGGTCTGGTATGTGCACAAGCCGGGGGTGCCGACCACCGTGGGCGCGATCCCCGGGACCGGCAACAAGACAGGCCCGTGCCGGCCTTCGTCGGACCCGCTGACCGTGACGGTGCTTGCGCCGACGATTCACGCGAGGGTGCAGACCCTCGTTCAGCCGGGCGCGGACGAGACGACGCCGGCCCTGCAGGCCGAGTTCGCCATGCAGCGTTCCAGCACTGACACGACCAAGGGGACCTGGTCGCAGGTGTGGAGCGGGTACAGACCGGCCGAGGGGTGGGCGACGGACGGCGATCTTCTGTCGATCACCACGACGAACCGGGCGGACGGAGGTCTCTATCGATTCCGTGCTCGCACCCAGTCGCACTGGAGCTATGACGGCCGGTCCGGTGACCTGTTCTCGCCGTATTCCTCCTGGTGTTACCTGAGGATCGACTCGACCGCGCCCAAGGTGCCGACCATCGTGTCCGGGCAGCCGTACACCGAATGCACGGTCGACGACTGTGCTCCGAACGGAGCCCCGGGGGTGGCAGGCACCTTCACCTTCCGGCCGAACGCTTCCGACAACGATGTGAAGGCCTACCGCTGGCGGTTCCTGTCCACAGGCGCGAGTGCGACCAAGCAGGTCAATGCCGCAACGACAAACGCGCCCGTGACCCGGAAGGACGTCACACCCGGCCTGTCCGGCACGCAGACCTTGTCGGTGGAAGCCAGCGATCTCAAGCTGGACAAGGACGGGCGGGTGCGGTGGGGACCGCCGGCGGAGTTCGTCCTCAAGGTGGGGCTGCCGCCCGGTCCGACCGGCCGTTGGCGCTTCGACGACGGCACGCCGGAATCGAAGGTGGTGGATGCCCAGGACACCGGCGAGGTCGGAACACGCCACAAGGCCGTCCTGCGTGACACGGCCGGCACCGGATGGTCGACGATGGCACGCCGTGGCGCGGGTGACTACTCGCTCTGGTTGAACGACAGCACGGACCCGGCCAAGCAGACCGGCTACGCGTCGACCGACGGACCCGCCGTCAACACCCAGGACTCCTTCACCGTATCGGCGTGGACCTACCTGACGGACGCCTCCGCGAACAGAACGGTGCTGTCCGCGCCCGGCGACCGTGCATCGGCGTTCACTCTCTATTACTCGTCCACGTACAAGAAGTGGGTCTTCAACCGGACCGACCAGGACAAGGACAGCCCGGTCTACATCCGCTCGGTGGCCGACGAGGCCAATCCTCCGCTGCGCGTCTGGACTCACCTGGCCGCGGTCTTCGATGCGAAGAAGGACGCCGACAAGACCAATGACACGATCCAGCTGTACGTCAACGGAAAGCCGCAGGGCGATCCGGTCGTGCTGTCCGACGCCGCGTCGACGTACACGCCCTGGGCGGCGGACCGGAACCTGATGTTCGGAGTCTCGAAGGTCGGCGGTGCGTATGGCGACTACTTGCGCGGACGGGTGGACGAGGTCGCGGTGTGGCAGGAGGCACAGCAGCCTGAGCAGATCCGCGAGGAACACCAGCTGAAGACGGAAGATGTGCCGACCAATGAGCTGGTCGCACACTGGGACGCCACCATCTCGTCCGGTACGAAGGTCTCGGAGAGTCCGGAGGACCCGGACAACCCGGCCAGCACCTCGTTCCCGTACCAACGCGGCGGTCTGACCCTGGCCGGCGGCGCCCAGCTGACCGGCGAGGACGCCACGGCACTGGTGCTCAACGGCACCTCCGGTTACGCCTCGAAGGCGGGTCCGGTGATCGACGAGACCGGATCGTTCACGGTGTCCGCCCGCGTACGACTCGACAGGACGTCGCTGGACTCGAAGCCGGACGGCTACCGGGGCATGGTCGCGGCGCAAGCCACTGCGACGGGCAAGGAGTCCTCCTGGGCCCTGTGGGTGGAGAAGGTCGCGGACGGTGTCTTCCAGTGGAAGTTCGGCCGGACGGCCGTCGACTCCACGGGCAAGGTGGTCGACACGGGTCTGGCCCTCGCCCAGGAGCCGGTGGGCGACCACGAGTTCAACACCTGGGTCGATGTGACGGGTGTCTTCGACGCGACGCAGGCGTTCAGCGCCGGTGACGGGGCGCAGCGCTTCGGGGTCTCCCAGCTGTACATCGGGCAGTTTCCGCAGAACGACGACGAAGGCGGCCTTGAGGCCGGCCAACAGGGCTCGGGCGTTCTGTCGGTGGGCAACGGCTCGGCGGACGGTACGACCGGGCACTACCTACCGGGTGATCTCGCAAAGGTCCGCGTGTGGACCGGCGCGATGACGGCCGAACAGGTGGAAGGCCAGATCGCTGAACCGTCCACCTGACCGCCCAGGCCCTGTCCGGCACCCGCTCGCCTTCTTTGGTCACTGATTTCTACAGCGCGCGGCCGCTCCCGAGTGGAGCGGCCGCCGCGAGGAGACTTGTCATGAACCAGTTCGCCGCGAACTCGCCTGGAAGCGGGAACGCACCCACCAGACACATCTGGACGAGACGCTTCGCCTCACTGGTCGGTTTCACCATGTTGCCCGGCCTGCTGACACCGATCGTGTTCGCGGCGGAGGCCGACCCGCTCGGCAGGCCGGACCTGGAGGCGCCGAAGGCGACTGCGGTCTCCCCCTGGACGGTCAGGACGAACAAGAAGGTCGCGGCGCTCGCGGAGAAGACCGAGACCGCCAACCGGGCGGCGGCGAAGCGCGCCGGTCAGGACCGAGCACGGAAGGTCACCTGGCCCGACAGCGGCTCGGCGACGCTCACTCTCGCTCGACCCGGCAAGTCCAAGGGCGCCCCTGGGGCGTTGCCCGTCTCTCTCACCGAACCGAAGGCGACCAAGGGCAAGAAGCAGGCGGGTACCGCCGAATCGGTCAAGGTCGAGGTGCTCGACCAGAAGACCGTCAAGAAGCTCGGGATCAAGGGCGTGGTGCTCAAGGCCACCGGCCCTGAAACCGGTGGCCGGGCCCAACTCGGCATCGAATACAGGGCGTTCGCTTCCGCCTACGGCGGCGACTGGGCCGGTCGGCTGAATCTGCTGAAGTTCCCTGCATGCCTGCTCAGCGACAGCGGTACGGGCAAGTGCCGTGCGCCCGAGCCTCTGGCTTCGGTCAACGACCGTGCGAAGGAGAGCCTTTCGTCGACGCTGACCTTCAGGCCGGTCAAGCCAGTCAAGTCCGCCCTCGGAGCGAGTGGCGAGACGATGATCCTTGCCCTGGCCGCCGGTGCCCAGTCCGGCGGCGGTGACTACAAGGCGACGCCCCTGTCGTCCTCCTCGACTTGGGAGGCGGGCGGTTCGGCCGGCACGTTCACCTGGTCCTACCCGCTGCGCACACCGCCGGCCGCGGCCGGACCCGCTCCGGGGTTGTCGATCTCGTACGACTCCGGCGCCGTGGACGGCCGTACCGCCAACACGAACAACCAGAGCAGCCAGGTCGGTGAGGGTTTCGACCTGACCTCCTCCTACGTGGAGCGCAAGTACGGCTCCTGTGACGACGACGGGCAGGACGACAAGTTCGACCTGTGCTGGAAGTTCGAGAATGCCTCCCTGGTCCTGAACGGCAAGGCATCCGAACTCGTCAAGGACGACACCACCAAGCAGTGGCGCCTGAAGAACGACGACGCCTCCACGGTCACGCATTCCGTCGGTGCCGACAACGGCGACGACGGTGACGCGAAGACCGACACCTCGGCGGGGGACAAGGGCGAGTACTGGACGGTCGTCACGGGTGACGGCACCAAGTACGTCTTCGGCCTGAGCAAGCTCGACGGGGCGGGGACGAGCGACCGTACGGAGTCGGTCTGGACCGTCCCGGTCTTCGGCGACGACTCGGGTGAACCCGGCTACGGCAGTGGCAGCGGCCTGTCCGGCCGAGAGAAGAAGCAGGCCTGGCGGTGGAACCTCGACTACGTCGAGGACACCCACGGCAACGCGATGAGCTACTGGTACGAGGCCGAGCGCAACCACTACGACATGCTCGGCGACGACACCACCGGCACCGAGTACGTGCGCGGCGGCTACCTCAAGGAGATCCGCTACGGCCAGCGCAAGGGGGCCCTGTTCTCCGCCACCCCCGCGGCCTCGAACAAGGTCGTCCTCGACTACACCGAGCGCTGCATCGCCTCCGGCACCGGCTGTGACTCGCTGACGGAGGACACCCGGGACAACTGGCCCGACGTCCCGTTCGACGCCGTCTGCAAGAGCGACGACAAGTGCACGGGAAACACCGGCCCGTCGTTCTTCACGCGCAAGCGGCTGACCGGCGTCACCACGTACGCGTGGAACGCGGCGGCTACGACACCCGCGTACGCGGCCGTCGACGCCTGGGCGCTCCAGCACAGCTACCCCGACCCGGGCGACACCGGTGACTCCGCAGACCAGTCCCTCTGGCTGAAGGAGATCAAGCACACCGGCAAGCGTGGCACCGACCTCGCCCTGCCCCCGGTGACGTTCGAGCACACACTGCTCCCGAACCGTGTCGACGGTCAGAGCGACAACATCCTCTCCTTCGACAAGCCGCGCCTGAAGAAGATCACCTCTGAGGCGGGCGCCGAGACGATCGTGTCGTACATGGAGGCCGACTGCGTCCACGGGCAGACCATGCCGAAGGTCGACGAGAACACCAAGCGCTGCTACCCGGTGTACTGGTCCCCCAACGGGGAGAAGACCCCGATCCTCGACTGGTTCCAGAAGTACCCGGTCACCTCCGTGATCACCTCCGCCCCGGACGGCGGCACGGAGGCCGTCCAGCACACCTACCAGTACTCGACCCCCGCCTGGCACTACAACGAGGACCCGTTCGTCCCGGAGAAGGAACGCACATGGTCCCTCTGGCGCGGCTTCCAGCGCGTCACACACCTGACGGGTACCAGCGACACCGCCCAGCTGAAGGCGGTCACCGTCTACATGCAGGGCATGAACGGCGACCGTGTCCTCGGCACGGACGGCAAGACACCGCACCCCGACAACCGCAAGTCGGCCTCGGTGACGGGCATCGTCGCCGGCGCGGCCACGGACCACGACCAGTACGCCGGATCCGTACGTGAGTCCGTCACCTACAACGGTTCCGCCGAGGTCTCCGGAACCATCAACACCATGTGGTCGAAGAAGACCGCCGTCCAGCACAAGTCCTACGCCGACACCGAGGCGTACATGGTGCGGGTCGCCAACAAGACGGACCGCACCCGGGTGACGACCACCGGCACCGCCGTCAACCGGGCGCATCGGATCTCGTACACCTACGACGACTTCGGCATGGTCAGCGCGACTGAGGACGAGGGCGACGCGGCCGTCACCGGCGACGAGAAGTGCACCCGCACCTGGTACGCCCGCAACGCCGACAACGGCATCAACTCCCTTGTCTCCCGCAGCCGTACGGTCGCCAGAACGTGCGCCACAGCGGACTCCGCCCTCGACCTTCCGGCGGACGCCGCCCGCCCCGGCGACGTCATCTCCGACACCGCCACGGTCTACGACGACACCACCGCGACTTCCTGGTCGGCGGCACAGAAGCCGACGAAGGGCGAGGTGGTCTGGGCAGGCCGCGCCAAGTCCTACGGCAGCGACGACGCCCCCGCCTGGCAGAAGATCGCGACGACGACGTACGACGCGCTCGGCCGACCCCGCCTAATCAAGGACACCAACAACGCACTGGTCACGGACACGGCCTATGTCCCGACGGATTCCGGCCCGCTGACCTCCAGCAGCGTCACCAACATCAAGGGCCACAAGGCCACGACCGCCGTGTCGTTTGCGACCGGCGCGCCGCTCAAGGTGACCGACGCGAACAACAAGATCACCGAATCCGAGTACGACAGCCTCGGCCGCGTCACCAGCGTCTGGCTGCCCAACCGCTTCAAGGTCCTCAGCCAGACGCCGAACTACGTCTACGCCTACAACATCACCAACGCCGGCCTGTCCTGGGTGTCGACCGGCGCGCTGAAGGGTGACGGAACCGGCTACAACACGACGTACGAGTTCTACGACAACCTGCTGCGCACCCGTCAGGTCCAGACCCCGACCCCGGTCGGCGGCCGCCAGGTCTCTCTCACCCGGTACGACAGCCGAGGGCTGGCGGTCAGCGCACAAGGCGACATCTGGGACAACACCTCCGCTCCCTCCGGCACGCCGGTGCAGACGGAGGGCAGCCAGGCCCCGATCCAGACCGACACGACGTTCGACGGCGCCGGCCGCGCCACCAAGACGGTCACGAAGACCCACGGCGTGACTCGCTGGACCACGGAGTCCACGTACACCGGTGACACGGTCACCACGTCAGCCCCGCCCGGTGGCCAGGCCACCGCGGTGATCACCAACGCCCTCGGCCAGACGACCGAACGCCGTGAGTACGCGGGTCCGGCCCCGACGGGCACGGACTACACGACGACCGACTACACATACACCGACGCCGGACAGCAGGAGTCCATCACCGGCCCGGACAAGACGGTGTGGTCGTACACCTACGACCTGTTCGGCCGCCAGGTCACCGCGACCGATCCGGACAAGGGCACGGCGAAGTCGGTCTACGACAGCCTCGACCGGGTCGAGTCATCTTTTAACGTCGAGGAGGAGAACAAGAAACTCCTCTACGGGTACGACGAGCTGAATCGCAGGACCGGCCTGTGGCAGGGCACGAAGACGGACGCGAACAAGCTCGCGGCCTGGACCTTCGACACGCTGGCCAAGGGACAACTGGACACCGCGGTCCGCTACGACGGCGGTTCGGTCGCACCCGGCAAGGCGTACACGAAGAAGATCACGTCGTACGACCCCCTGTACCAGGTGAAGGAGAGCCAACTCCTGCTCCCCGAGAACGACGATCTCGTCGTGGCGGGCGTGCCCAAAACCCTGTCCTTCGCGACGGGTTACCGCCCGGACGGCACGATCAGCATCTCCTCGTCTCCCGCGGTGGGCGGGCTGGCCTCGGAAACGGTCGGGTACGAGTACAACGCGACAGGCCAGCAGATCGAGTCGACCGGCACGACCGGCTATCTGCAGGGCGCGGTGTTCTCCCCCCAGGGTGACCTTCGCCAGCTCACGGTGGGCAAGGACGGCACATCCTCGGCGAAGAAGGCTTACCTGAACTGGGACTACGAGTCAGGCACGCGCCGCCTGACCCGCTCCTACGTGACCGACGACGTGCATGGCTACATGCCGCAGGAACTGAAGTTCACGCAAGACGACGCGGGCAACGTCACGTCGATCTTCGACGCGTCCACGTCGGGCGGCACGACCAAGCCCGACTACCAGTGCTTCACGTACGACGGCCACCGCCGCCTGACGGAGTCCTGGACCCCGAAGACGGCGGACTGCGCGGCGTCGGGCCGTACGACATCGAACATCGACGGCGCCGCCCCGTACTGGACGTCATACACGTACACGGCAGCCGGCCAGCGCAAGACAGAGACCCGGCACACCGGCACGGGCGACAGCACGACGAGCTACACGTACGACGACACCAGCGCGGCCGGCGACAAGAAGCCCCACACCCTGGACAACACGACGGGCGCCAGGGCGGCCGTCTACGACTACGACGCGAACGGCAGCACCACATCCCGCCCTGGTCCGAAGTCCACCCAGTCCCTCCTCTGGAACGGCGAGGGCAAACTCGCCAAGACCACCGAGGGCACGGCGGAGACAAGCTATCTCTACGACGCCGACGGTGAGTTGCTGATCCGCCGAGCCAAGGGCGACGGCGACACGATCCTGTACCTGGGCGGCACGGAAGTCCGCCTGACGGTCAAGGGCACGGCCAAGACCCTCTCCGGCACGCGCTACTACTCGACCAACGGCCAGACGATCGCGGTCCGCACGGCCGTCGCCGGCACCACGGGCTCCACACTGAGCTTCCTCGCCTCCGACCACCACGGCACGTCCAGCCTCGCCCTCGACGCGACGACGTACGCGGTCACGAAGCGGTACACGTCACCGTTCGGAGCGTCGCGCGGTACGGCGACGGGCCCCTGGCCGGACGACAAGACCTTCCTGGGCAAGCCGACGGACGCGGGCACGGGGCTGACACACATCGGGGCACGCGAGTACGACCCGAAGACAGGCCAGTTCATCAGCGTGGACCCGATCATGGCGCTGGACCAGCACCAGTCTCTCAACGGCTACTCGTACGTCAGAAACAACCCCGCCTCGTCCTCCGACCCCACAGGACTCATGGACCCGGGTGGCGCCGACTGCGGCCTCACAGGAACCTGCAATGTTGGCAGCGAGCCCGAACACATCAAGAACAACCCCGACGGAGTCCTGCGCGGTGGCGGTGGGTCGACCAAGAAGAGTAGTGGTGGCACCGCGGCCACCAGCAGCACCGGAAGCACTGGACAAACCGCACAAAAGAGCTCGGGCTGTTGGCAGTTCTGGTGTCAACAGACGCCAGAATACGAGCTCAACATGGGCAACAGCGACGTGCAGATGACAGCGGAGCAGGAAGCCGCGAACGATGCGATCTGTGGAATTGTGCCGATAGTTGGCACTGCCTGCGATGTCCGGGATGCGAAGCGGGCAGCTGGCGAGGGTGATTGGGGTGGAGTTGCTCTCTCCTCGCTAGCGATTATTCCCTTCATGGACTGGGTTAAGGGCCCTCGAATGCTTGAAGCGGTTAAGACTGCAACCAAGCTTCGTAACTCTCCAGGGGCGGTCACGGGTGGCTACCGACTCCCTGTCGTCAGTGGTAAGTGGCTCAAGGGAAGCTCGGGAAATATGGGTAAAATTCCTGGACAAGTTGCCGACGCTCTACAGGGTAGAGAGTTTCAGACCTTCGATGACTTCAGGGAGGCGTTCTGGCGGGAAGTGTCGAATAATGCTTCCCTGGCTAAGCAGTTCAGCCCGGCAAATCAGGCTGTTATGGCTAATGGGCGGTCGCCTCGAGTTGTGAATTCGCAAAGGGTTGGGAAAGCGGACAGGTACGTCCTGCATCACGTCACTCCAATCCAGCATGGTGGGGGTGTCTACGATCTGGATAACTTGATTGTCGTTACTCCGCAGTATCATCGAGACGTGCTGGACCGCACATACCACACCGGGTGATGTTTCCTGAAGATCAGGGGAGCTGGGCTCAATGTCGATGTCGCGAGATGAGTTGATCCGTCTTGTCGAGGGGATCATGGCTGCAGAGGGTGCAACGGAGCGGGAGGAGGATGCGATGTTGCGCCTGCTGGAGCGCAACGTGTCGCACCCGCGGGTCAGTGACTTGATCTTCTATTCAGACCCACCGCTATCAGCGGCCCAAGTTGTAGACATCGCTAGTTCCTATCGGCCCTTCGCCCTCTGACCTGAGGAAACGCCATGGTGACAGTTCGGCGGGTATCCGCTTACTGTGTGTAACGGTCTGGACATTGTGGGGGTGTACGCCCGGGGAAATCGTCCCGCTGGATGCCCTCTGCCGCGTTCAGCGGATCTGCCGGTACTCGGAGGAAAGCAAGTGGGATCCGATCGAGCTCATGCGGTCGGAGTGGACGATTGCCGAGGCCCAGGGGAGTCGGAGGGTGGGCCGGAGTCGCTGTGAAGCCGTGTGAAGCGGGCTCGTACCAGCCGGGGCGTTATGTCGGTCTTCTTCGCTGGTTGGGCGGAGGGACTTGCCGCTCATGGGGTATGCCCGAGAGGGTTCCCGTTTCACAAGCCGTACAGCGTCTCCAAGTCCACCAACAGCACGTCACCGCGCTGCTTCGCAACCTCTCTCACGTCCGCATGGAAGCCGTACAGGGAGAAGAGCGCCAGAGTCACCCCGCTCGTGTCGTACCCCTGCTCCGAGAGCAAGTCCCGGATGCGTTCCAGGCGTTGGAGGTCGCTGACTCCCCGTCGGGCCGCCGTCGCCTTCGCTTCGCCGAGGAGGGCGATGCGGGCGCGCGGGGACTGGGGGCGTTCGCCGAGGGACAGGGCGATGACGTCGACCTCGTGTTTGGTGCGGGCCGCCGGGTCGGGGACCTCGGTTGTGCCGACGGGGCCCGGGAGGCCTCCAGGGAGGACTGTGTGGGCGTAGCGGCGCGTCCAGGTGCGGGCGAGTTCCTCGAAATGGGGGCCGAGGATCTTGGAGTTGAAGGTGGGAGTGGATGCCTTCCATGCCTCATCCGCGAAACCCTGTTCCACGGCTGATGCCTGGGGAAGTGTGATGAGTTGGTTGAAGCGGATCACCGGGTCCACCAGCGTGATGACCGGGTGGCGGGGGCGGAGGATGTCCTGCTCCCGGTGGATGTAGCCCGTCGACTCCAGGACGTCCAGCGGGTGTGCGATCGCGTTTCGTTGGCGGCCGAGGGCGGCGCCGATCTTGGTGGGAGTGGTCGCGCCCTGTGCGACGGCGGAGAGGAGGTCGTAGTAGAGGGTGTGCTGGGTGATGCGGGGGTCTTCGCGGAGGAGGTACTCGGTCTCCGTGCGTGAGTAGACCGCTCGGCCGGGATCCAGCATCGTGCGGGACACCCAGGAGTCGAAGCCGTCGTTCGGTGTCGGGTTGCCCGCGATGGGCTGGTAACCAGGGGCGCCGCCGAGAACGGAGTGGACGCGGAGTGCGGTGTGCAGGTCTTCGATCTGCCAGAAGCGGCGGCTCGCGCGGTAGTCGAAGGCGCCCAGGCGTAGGTCGATGACCGCGCGTCCGCGTAGTGGCTTCGTACCGGAGAGCAGTTCGTGCATGACGCTCATGGCTGATCCGCACAGGATGACGCGGGCGCCGATACCCTCACCGCGCTGATGATCGTCGTACAACTGCTGGAGGAATCCCGGTAGTTCAGGAGAATGCTGCAACAGGTACGGAAGCTCGTCGATGATCAGGAGTGGTACTGCTGAGCGACGGGCCGCGACGTTCATGGCGCTGTTGAGCACTGCCGGCCAGTCCGGCAGGCTCAGAGCGCCGGAGTGCAGTCCGGCGTGCGAGGCGATCACGTCGCTGAAGCGCTGCAGCGCCGGAATGCGGCCTTCCTCGCGGATGGCGGTGATGTAGAGGCCGTCGAGCGATTCCGACAGTGCCTGGAGGAGGTACGACTTGCCGTGGCGTCGTCGCCCGGACACGATGCCGAGCCGCATGGCCGGGGAGGGGTCGCCGATGAAGTCGGTCAGCAGCGCCCACTCCCGTTCGCGGTCGACCACATCTTGGGGCTTGTCCGGGATCGGTGGATGCTGAGTCGTACGTCGTCCCATGAGGCACTTCCGTAATCGATGCCGATCGAGTTTCGTCTAAGTCTATTTAGACGAAATCTGTCGCCATCGACTTCGACAGAACTCACTCCTTTGGGTGATCGCACAGCCGCCGCAGCACCACCCCGCACCGCCGTGCATAGGCGTGCTGCAAGCCACGGGTCGCCGCGCCGCCTGCTCGGGCGTACCACTTGGCGCCGCGGCTGAAGGCGGTGACCGTGAGCCAGACGGTGCCGTCGCCGGTGCGGTCGACTACGAAGGCCTCCTCGCCGCACTCCGGGTGGCCGGGGAGTGTGCCGTAGGCCCAGCCCTTGCGGCGGGGTTCGTCGACGGTCCAGACGATGCGGCAGGGGGCCTTGATGAGGCCGCCCAGGGTCACGGTCACGTCGACGCCCGGGGACGCCTCCGCCGCGTCCGTGCGTATGCCGACGCCCAGCGCGCGGTGCATCTCCCAGGTGTGGACGGCGTGCGCGGCGCGCTCGAACACGTCCGTGCCCTCGCCTATGCGGGAGCGGACGTGGAGGGGGCTGAAGTCGGGCGGGCAGTGGCCCTCGCGGGTCGCGCCGACGGCCTCGTAGGTGAAGGGGCCCTCGGGGAGCGGGCCGGTGGTTTCGGGCATGGCGCACAGACTAGGGCGGCACCCGGAGTCGCCTTCTCTCCGGGTACCGCCCCGAGCGACCTGGGAATCAGGCCGCGCTGTCACGCCGTGTCACGCCGTGACGTTGACCGCCGCCCACGCCGCGTTCACCGCCGCGTACTCCGCGCTGCTCGCGCCGTAGAGCGAGGACGCCGCGTTCAGGGTCGCCGTGCGGGCGCCCTTGTAGTTGGTCGTCGACGTCATGTACGTCGTCAGGGCCTTGTACCAGATCTGGACGGCCTTGGCGCGGCCGATGCCGGTGAGCGTGGAGCCGTTGGAGGTCGGGGAGTTGTACGAGACACCGTTGATCGTCTTCGCGCCGCTGCCCTCGGCCAGCAGGAAGAAGAAGTGGTTCGCCGGGCCCGACGAGTAGTGGACGTCCATGCTGCCGAGCGACGACGACCAGTAGTTCGCCGACGAGCCGTCCTTGCTCGGCTGGTCCATGTAGCGCAGCGGGGTGCCGTTGCCGCGGATGTCGACCTTCTCGCCGATGAGGTAGTCGCCCGGGTCCTTGGAGTTGGCGGCGTAGAACTCGACCGCCGTGCCGAGGATGTCCGAGGTGGCCTCGTTCAGGCCGCCGGACTCGCCCGAGTAGTTGAGACCCGCGGTGTTCGAGGTGAGGCCGTGGGTCATCTCGTGGCCCGCCACGTCCAGCGAGGTGAGCGGCTTGGTGTTGCCCGCGCCGTCGCCGTACGTCATGCAGAAGCAGCTGTCGGACCAGAAGGCGTTGACGTACGCGTTGCCGTAGTGGACCCGGGAGTACGCGGCGACGCCGTTGTTCTTGATGCCGTTGCGGCCGAGGACGTTCTTGTAGAAGTCCCAGGTGACCTGGGCGCCGTAGTGGGCGTCCACGGCGGCGTTCTGGTCGGTGGAGGAGCTGGAGGCGGTGCCGGTGCCCCAGACGTCGTCCGCGTCGGTGAAGAGCGTGCCGGCCGAGGAGGACGTGGCGCGGGCCTTGTTGTAGGTCTTGTGGGCGCCGCGCGAGGCGTCGTTCAGCTGGTACGTCGAGCCGGACCGGGAGGTGCCGATGGTGACCTGGCCGTTGTACTGGCTGTTGCCGCTGCCGGTCTGGACGGCCTCCCACTCGTACAGCTTCTTGCCGGTCTCCGCGTCGGTGACGACGTGCAGCTCCTGCGGGGTGCCGTCGTGCTGGAAGCCGCCGACGACCGTCTCGTAGGCGAGGGCGGGCTTGCCGCTCGCGGCCCAGACGACCTTGCGCGGGGCCTTGTCGGCCGCGGTCTTGGTGGAGCCCTCGGCCTTGGCGGCCTTCAGCGCCTGCTTCTCTGCGGTGGCCTTGGTGACGTCCGCGGTCAGGTCGGCGACCTTGACGGAGGCGGTGGTCGCCTTGGTGACGCTCTTGATGGCGCCGGCCTCGGACTCGTGGACGACGAGGTCGCCGCCGAGGACCGGGAGGCCGCCGTAGGTGCGCTCGTAGCGCGTGTGGACCGTGCCGTCCGCGTCCTTGAGGACGTCACGGACGACCAGTTCCTCCTTGGCGCCCAGACCTATCTCGTCGGCGGTCTCGGCCGTGGCCGCGTCCGCCTCCTTGATCAGGGCGGTGCGCGCGGAGGGGGTCAGCAGGACGGGGGCTCCGGCCGGCTCGGCCTTGTCCGCGACCGGCGCGGGCTGGGCGGTGGCACCGGAGGTCAGGCCGGTGGTGAGCAGCGCGCCGGCGGCGACGGCGGTCGCGATGGCGAGCGTGGTGCGCTGGTGACGCGCGTAGAGAGGACGTCGGGGAGTCACACGAGCTCCTTATGTGGGGGAGTTGCTGCGGTGCTGGTGCGGCGGGTGGAGGAAGAGTGACACCTGAGTCGTGTTCATGTCAGGAGGGCGTGATGATGTTGGCCGAAAGTCAACTGTCCGGTGAACATTGCGGGAACGTGAACGGGCGCCGCCCCGGCGGGAATGGACCCACCGGGGCGGCGCCGTTCAGGGACGGGAGGCGCGTGCGCGAGGGTGTGCCGCGCGGGCGCCCGAGCCGGCCTACGGGAACGCCAGCTTCCAGCTGTTGATGTACCCGGTGTCCCGCGCCGCGTTGTCCTGGACCCTCAACTGCCATACACCGTTGGCGACTTCGGAGGACGCGTTCACGGTGTACGTGGTGTTGATGTTGTCCGCGCTGCCGCCGGTGCCGTACGCCTTCAGCGTGTACGCCGTGCCGTCGGGAGCGACCAGCTGGACCTGGAGGTCACCGATGTAGGTGTGGACGACGTCCACGGCGACCGCCAGGTTCGAGGGTGCGTTTCCGGCCCGGCCGGAGACCGTGATCGGCGAGGTGACCGCCGCGCCGTTGTCCGGAATCGATACGTCGGTCGTGGACTCGAACGACGTACCGCCGCCCCCGCCTCCGCCGGGCCGGGTGCCCACGTTCACGCCCGCCCAGGCGTTGGCCACCGCCGTGTACTCGGCGGACGTGGTGCCGTACAGCTCACCGGCCGCCGCCAGGGTGCCGGTGCGGGCGCCCGCGTAGTTGGTGGTCGAGGTGAACTTGGTGGTCAGCGCGCGGAACCAGATCTTCTCCGCCTTGTCCCGGCCGATCCCGGTCACCGGCAGGTTGTCCGAGGTGGGCGAGTTGTAGCTGACGCCGTTGATCGTCTTGGCGCCGCTGCCCTCGGAGAGCAGGTAGAAGAAGTGGTTCGCGGGGCCCGAGGAGTAGTGCACGTCGATCGAGCCGATGCCCGAGTACCAGGCGTCCTTGGACGAGCCGTCCTTGCTCGGCCGGTCCATGTAGCGCAACGGCGTACCGTCGCCGTTGATGTTGATCTCCTCGCCGATGAGGTAGTCACCGACGTCGGAGGAGTTCGCCGCGAAGAACTCGACCGTCGCGCCGAAGATGTCCGAGGTGGCCTCGTTCAGGCCCCCGGACTCGCCGCTGTAGTTCAGACCGGCCGTGTTGGACGTGAGGCCGTGGGTCATCTCGTGTGCGGCCACGTCGATCGACGTGAGCGGGTTGGCGTTCCCGGAGCCGTCGCCGTACGTCATGCAGAAGCAGGAGTCGGACCAGAACGCGTTGACGTAGTTGTTGCCGTAGTGCACGCGCGAGTAGGCGCCGACGCCGTCACCGCGGATGCCGCTGCGGCCGTGCACGTTCTTGTAGTAGTCCCAGGTCAGCGCCGCGCCGTAGTGGGCGTCGGCGCCGGCCGACTCCAGGTTCGACGGGGTGCCGTTGCCCCACACGTCGTCGGGGCCGGAGAACAGGGTGCCGGTGCCGGAGGTGCCGCGGTTCAGGTTGTACGTCTTGTGGTTGCCGCGGGCGCCGTCGGTGAGGTTGAACGTCGAACCCGACTGTGTGGTGCCGAGGGTGACCTGGCCGCTGTACACCGTGTTGCCGGTGCCGGTCTCGATCGCCTCCCACTCGTACAGCTTGGCGCCGCTGGTGGCGTCCGTGATGACGTGCAGCTCCTGCGGGGTGCCGTCGTGCTGGAAGCCCCCGACGACCGTCTCGTAGGCGAGGACCGGCTTGCCGCTCGCGGCCCAGACCACCTTGCGGGGCGCGCGGTTGATGTCCGGGCTCTTGGCGTCCTCGGCCTTCGCGGCGCCGAGCGCCTGCTTCTCGGCCTTGCCCTTGCTGACGGTCGGCGTCAGCGACGGGACGGCGATCTTCGCCTTGGTGGCCTTGACGATGCCCTCGGTCGCGCCCGCCTTCGAGGTCTCGACGACCAGGTCGCCGCCGAGGACCGGGAGGCCGTCGTACGTCCGCTCGTACCGTGTGTGGACGGTGCCGTCGCGGTCCTTGACCACGTCTCGGACGACGAGCTTCTCCTTGGCGCCGAGGTTCAGTTCCCCGGCCGTCTCCGCCTTAGTCGCGTTGGCCTCGCGTATCAGCTCGGCCCGCTGGGCGGGGGTGAGCTTGACCGAGTCCGTGCCGGTGGCCTTGCCCGCTGCCGACGGTGCCTTCTCCGGGGCGGCGGTGGCGGCGCCCGACTGGACGGCCGCGGCCAACAGGGCGGTGACGGCGACGAGCGCGCCGGCGGCCGCGCGCCGACGGGCGGTGCGGCCGAAGGTGTTTCCGGTGTGGGAGGTGCGTCTGTGGGACTGGCGTCTCAACACTGACTCCTTCTGCGTGGCCGCGGTTCGCACGGCCAGGGGAGACCGGACGACTGGTGGCCGTCCGGGCAGAACAAGGTGTGCACTGACGAACGCGATAACCACATGCGTGGGGGGTGCCGCGCGGCACGTGAGAGCGCTACTTGTGAGGTTGCTGTGCCGCGGTTGTGGGCAGCGTGGCAGGAGATTGCGCTTCCTGTCAGGAGCGCGTCAATAAGTTGGCCGGAAATGGTCCGTTGCCCGGTTGATCGTGTTCGATATACGGAGCGTTCACCTGGCGGGGCCGCGCACTCCGTCCCACCCGATCCGTACCGGCGCCTCCGGGGTGTCCGTGGTTCTCTCGTCGCCGTGCCAGCGGCGCCACAGCGCCGCGTACGCGCCCTCCGCCGCCACCAGGTCCTCGTGGGTGCCGAGTTCGGTGAGCCGGCCGTCCTCCATCACCGCCACGCGGTCCGCGTCGTGGGCGGTGTGGAGGCGGTGGGCGATGGCGATGACCGTGCGGCCGTGGAGGACGGCGGCGAGGGCGCGTTCGGTGTGGCGGGCGGTGGTGGGGTCGAGCAGGGCGGTCGCCTCGTCGAGGATGAGGGTGTGCGGGTCGGCCAGGACCACCCGGGCGAGGGCGAGTTGCTGGGCCTGGGGGCCGTCCGTTCCGCGCCCGCCCTCGCCGAGGCGGGTGTCGAGGCCGTCGGGGAGGTCGCGGACCCAGCCGTCCGCGCCCACCGCCGCCAGTGCCGCCCACAACTCCTCGTCCGTGGCCGCCGGTTCGGCGATGAGGAGGTTGTCGCGGACCGTGCCCAGGAAGACATGGTGCTCCTGGGTGACCAGGACCACCTGGCGACGCAGCCGCTCCGGGCCGAGGGCGACGACGGGCACACCGCCGACCGTCACCGTCCCGGCGGTCGGCGCGTCGATGCCGGCCAGCAGGCGGCTCAGCGTCGTCTTCCCGGCGCCGGACGGGCCCACCACCGCGAGCCGTTCGCCCGGGCGGACCGTCAGGTCCACGCCGCGCAGCACCTCGCCGCCGCGCTCGTACGCGTACCGCACCCCCCGTACGTCGATACGGTCGTCCGCGGGCTCCGGGGTCTCGGCGGAGCCGGTGCGCGGCGCCCCGGCCAGACCCTCCACCCGGGCGAACGACGCGCCGCTGCTCTGCAGCAGTTCCACCCGCATCAGGATCTCGTCGAGCGGGCCGGTCAACTGCTGCAGATACAGGGCCGCCGACACCACCACGCCCAGAGTGACCGAGCCACGTGCGAGCAGCACGCCGCCGAGGAGGAGGACGAGCACCTGGGGCACGAAGTACGAGACCTCGACCCCGGGGAAGAACACCGTGCGCAGGAACAGGGTGTGGAAGCGGCGGCGCCGGGACTCCTCCAGGGCGTCCCGGCTCGCGGTGATCCGCCGGTGCTCCAGCCGCAGCGCCTCGACCGTACGGGCCCCCGACGCGGTCGCCGCGACGATCTCCGCGACCTCCGAACCGGCCGCGCCCTCCGCGAGGTAGCCGGTGCGCGCCCGGCGCAGGTACCAGCGCAGCACCACCCCGATACCGCTCAGCCCGACCAGCGCGCACGCCCCGAGCAGCGGGTCCAGCGCGAATACCGCGCCGATCAGGAACAGCGCCTGCACCGAGCTGATCAGCAGCTCGGGGCCCACGTCACGCAGGGTCTTGCCCACCGCGTCCACGTCGGCCGTGCCGCGCGCCGTCAGATCGCCGGTCCCCGCCCGCTCCACGACCGACGCCGGCAGCGCGAGGGTCCGGTCCACGAACTCCTCACGCACGCGTGCCAGTGTCCGCTCCCCGAACCGGTGTCCCACGTACCGGGCCCAGCGCGCCAGCAGCAACTGCGCCACCGCGCACAGCAGGATCGCCGCCGCGAGCCGGTCCACGACGCCGACGCCGGCCCCGCCGCGCACCTCGTCGATGATCCGCCCCACCAGCCACGGTCCGGCGAGCCCCGTCGCGGCCGCCGCCCCGTTCAGCCCCAGCACGGCCAGGAAGGCCCGCCCGTCCGCCCGCACCAGCCGCACGGTCGCCCGCCGCACGGCCCGCGCGTCGGCGATGGGCAGCCGCCCGGAGGGGTGGGGGTCGGGTTCGACCGTGGCCGATGTCTTGGTCGTTCCTGTCGTGGCCGCCGCCGTCACCCTACGACCTCCGCGTTCGTACGCCCTGTCCTGTCCGTGCCGTCCGGGTTCCCCGTGCCGCCCAGGTCCTCCGCGTCGCCCGGGTTCTCCCTGCCGTCCGGGTTCTCCGCGTCGCCCGGGTCCTCCGGGCGGTCCTGGCGGCTCACCTCCTCCGTGTCTCCCGCGTCCCGAGCCACCAGGCTCCGGTACCCCTGCTCGGTGGCGAGGAGTTCGTGGTGGGTGCCGGTGGCCGCGACCTTGCCGTCGACCAGGTGGAGGACGATGTCGGCGTGGTCGAGGACGAGGGGTGACGTCGTCGTGACGAGGGTCGTGCGGCCCGCGCGGGCGGCCCGCAGCCGGCCGGCGACCCGGGCCTCGGTGTGCGCGTCGAGCGCCGAGGTCGGCTCGACGGCGAGCAGCACCTCGGGGTCGGCCACCAGAGCCCGCGCCAGCCGTACCCGCTGCCGCTGACCGCCGGAGAGATTGCGGCCCTGCGCGTCGACGGCCGAGTCGAGGCCGTCCGCGAGGCCCTGCACGATGTCCTCGGCCACCGCCGCCCGCAGCGCCCGCCCGGCCGTCTCGTCGTCGACGTCCCCGTGGCCGCCGAGCAGGTCGCGCAACCGACCCGCGAACAGGTCGGCCTCGTGGTCGGCGACCAGGATCCGCGCCCGGACCTGCGCCAACGGGATCGCGTCCAGCGGGATCCCGCCCCAGGTCACCGCGGTCGGCGCGTACCGGCCGAGCCGGTCCACCACTGCCGTCGCGTCGGCCGGCCGGTCGGCGGCCAGCGCGACCAGCCGGCCGGGCGGCACCCGCACCCCCGACTCGGGGTCGTGCAGCGTCGAGGGCTCGGCGGGCGCGTCCGTCGTGCCGTGGTCCGGCAGCGGCTCCAGGTTCAGGAACCGGATGACGCGCCGCGCGGCCACCAGCCCGCGGCTCACCTCGTACCCCCAGTCGACGAAGTACGACATCGGCCGCACCAGCACGGTGACGTACCCGTACACCGACACCAACTCGCCCACGGTGATGGCCCCCTGCGCGGCGAGCCGGGCGGCCAGCCAGGTCACCACCGCGAGGAACAGCGTCGGCAGCCCCACCCCGAGCGCCTGCATCCAGCTGGTCACCGCCCCCACCCGGTACCCCTGCGCCCGCAGCCGCTGCGAGTCGCGGTGGAACGCGTCGGCGACCAGCCCCTTGCCGCCCAGCCCGTTCAGGACCCGCAGCCCGCCCGCGAGGTCGGCGATCCGTGAGGTCAGCACGCCCTGCCGCTCCCGGTACTCCGTCTCCGTGCCCTGCAGCCGCCGCATCAACGGCCCCACGATCACCGCGATCATCGGCATCCCGAGCAGCACGACCGCCGCGATGGGGAGGGAGACCGACACGAGCAGTCCGGCGACCACCACGTAGGCGGCGAGCGCCCCCACCCCCGGCCCGATGACCGTCAGCGAGCCGGCGATCGTCTGGACGTCCCCCACGCCGATCGTGACGACCTCCCCGGCACCGACGCGGCGCCGCAGCTCCGCCCCCAGCCGGACGGCGTGCGCCATCACGACCTTCACCGTGCGGAAGTTGGCGTCCATCCGGACCCGCGTCATCGTGCGGTGCCGCATGATGCTCAGCCAGGCGTTGAAGGCGCCGACGCCGAAGAGGGCGGCCGTCCAGCCGGCCAGGGCCCGCTGGTCGCCGGGTTCCAGGCCCTCGTCGATCGCGCGGGAGAGCAGGTACGGGGTGGCGGCCAGCAGCACCATCCACACGCACGAGATGAGGGAGCCGAGGGCGGAGCGGCCGGCCTGCTGCTTGACCAGCCACCACAGGTAGCGGCCGCCGCCGCGGCGGTCGGGGGTGCCGGGGTCCTCGTACGCGTTGATCATTGGCCCCCGGTTTCTGTGTGGACTTGGACGAGGAGAGCGGGTGGGTGTGCGATGTCGGGTGCGGGTGCGGGTGCGGGTGCGGGTGCGGGTGCGGGTGCGGGTCGGCGGGGCTTCTCGCGCAGTTCCCCGCGCCCCTTTCGGGGCACGGGTCGTCACGCCAGGCTGTCCCGCCAGGCCCGGTGCAGGTCCGCGAAGCGGCCCGTGCCCGCGATCAGGTCCGCCGGGGTGCCGTCCTCCACGATCCGGCCGTGTTCCATCACCAGGACCCGGTCGGCGATCTCGACCGTGGAGAGGCGGTGCGCGATCACCACGGCCGTGCGCCCGCGCAGCACCGTCGCCATCGCGCGCTGCACCGCCCGTTCGCCCGGGATGTCGAGGGAACTCGTCGCCTCGTCCAGGATGAGGACGGCCGGGTCGGCCAGCAACGCCCGCGCGAACGCCACGAGTTGACGCTGACCGGCGGAGATACGGCCACCCCGCTTGCGTACGTCGGTGTCGTAGCCGTCGGGCAGCGCGGTGATGAAGTCATGGGCGCCGATGGCCTTCGCGGCGCGCTCGATCTCCTCGCGGCCGGCGTCGGGGCGGCCGATGGCGATGTTCTCGGCGACCGTGCCGGAGAACAGGAACGACTCCTGGGTCACCATGATCACCCCGCGCCGCAGCTCGGGCACCGAGAGGTCACGCAGATCGACACCGTCCAGCAGGACCCGCCCGGAGGAGGGGTCGTAGAAGCGGGCCACCAGCTTGGCGAGGGTCGACTTCCCCGCGCCGGTGGAGCCGACCACCGCCACCGTGCTGCCCGCCGCGAGGCTGAGGTCGAACCGGGGCAGGACCTCACCGCCGGTGCGGTACGCGAACCGCACGTCGTCGAACACGACCTCGCGGCCCGGCAGTTCACGGTCGGTGACTGGCAGCTCCTTCGGCTCGGCGGGCTCCGGGACCGACGGGGCCTGGGCCAGCAGGCCGGCGATCTTCTCCAGCGAGGCCGCCGCCGACTGGTACGAGTTGAGGAACATGCCGAGCCGGTCGATCGGGTCGTACAGCCGCCGCAGATACAGCACCGCGGCCGCCAGCACACCCAGCGCCAGCGTCTGTGACGCCACCCGGTACGCGCCCCAGAGCACGATCGCCGCGACCGTGATGTTGGCGACGACCCGGGAGCAGACCACATAGCGGGCCATCTCCAGGATCGCGTCGCCGTTCTTGCGCTCGTGGTGCCGGTTCAGGGCGCTGAACTCGGCGTCGTTGGCGGCCTCCCGGCGGAACGCCCGCACCGGACGGATCCCGTTCATCGTCTCCGCGAACTTCACGATCACCGCGGCGATCGCGCTGGACCGGGCCGTGTAGACGCTCGCCGCGCGCCGCCGGTACATCCGCACGAACCCGTACAACGGCACGAACGACGCCACCGCCGCCGCGCCCAGCCCGAGGTCCAGCCAGAGCAGCATCGCCGAGATGTAGACGAAGGCGAGGATCACGCCGATGAGTTCCTGGAGCCCCTCGTTGAGCAGTTCGCGCAGCGACTCGACGTCGGTGGTGGACCGGGAGATCAGCCGGCCCGAGGTGTACCGCTCGTGGAAGTCGACGCTCAGTGCCTGCGCGTGCCGGAAGATCCGGCCGCGCAGATCCAGCAGCACGTCCTGGTTCACCCGCGCGGACGCCCCGATGAACAGGTACTGCAGCCCGCCGGCCGTCAGCGCGCACGCCAGATAGCCGACCGCCACCGCGATCAGCGGCCCGTGCCGACCGTCCCGCAGTGCCGGTACGGCGCTGTCGATGGCGTACGCCACCAGCAGCGGGCCCGCCTGCACCGCGGCCTGCTGGAGCAGGAGCAGCACGCTCGCCACGACCACCCGGGCGCGCATCGGCGCCAGCAGGGAGCGCAGCAGCGCGAGGGTGGCGCCCGGGGGAGTGGGGAGGTCGTCGTGGTCGAACGGGTCGTCGGCCGGGGCCTGGCGCGCGGG
>NZ_JARGEE010000102.1:0-23971 GCF_033794485.1 Streptomyces sp. MB09-02B | reverse complement strand
GTCGGGGGCGGGTAGGACGGGGGTCTCGTCCCGTGCCGGTCAGTTGAGGAATCCGCGGGCGTCGACCGGCCAGCGCTCCAGCGAGGTGCCCGTGCTGTCGGTGACGATCAGTTCCTCGAAGCCGAGGACGACCGGGCACACGTGGTTCGGCACGACCGGTACGACGGTGCCGACGCTGGGGCGGAACTCGCCCGCCGGCAACGGGAGGAATCCGTGGTACTCGTTGAGCTTCGACAGGACCGCGTTCGTGCCGGCGATGCCGCCGTAGCCGATCTCGGGGCCGCCTTCACGACTGAGGGCCTTGGTGCCGACATCGAGGATGACCTGACCGGGGACCCAGTCGCTGACCACGGTGGCGGCGACGAACAGCGCGATCTGGTCTTCCTCGCAGGACCCCAGCCGGGCGTTGTTCAGATCACCGAACACGTACTCGCCGGGACGGATCTCGGTGATCACGCTGCTGGTGGAGAACTGCAGGGTGGGTGTGGAGCCGGCGCTGACGACCTCAGGGGTGACCCCGACACCGGCCAGGCCGCGTACGGCGGTGGTGAGTGCGGCCTCCTGATCCTGCGCGGCGCGCTGACGAACGTCCCGACCTGCGCCGCCGTGACCGGGATAGGTGAAGACGCCCGCAGGCACCAGACCGCGCTTGCGGGCGGCGAGCGCGAGATCGCCCGCGGCCTCGGGCGGCGCCCCGGAACGACGAGCTCCACAGTCGACCTCGATCACGACCTGCAGCCGGTCCGGTTCGTCTCCCATCGCGTCGGCGAGGGCCTCGATCCCGGCGACGTTGTCGACGCCGACCCGCAGTCGGACGGACTCGGCGAGCCGACGGATCCGGGCTCGTTTCGTTCCAGCGGCCCAGATCGGGTAGGCGAGGAAGATGTCGTCGAAGCCGGCCGCGGCGAAGACCTCGGCCTCACCGACGTTTCCCGCGGTGATCCCGACCGCGCCGGCCTCGATCTGACGTCGCCCGATCTCCACGCACTTGTGGGTCTTGACGTGCGGCCTGACCTTGAGGTCGTGCTGGTCGGCGAAGCCCTGGACGCGGTCGATGTTGCCTTGCACGACGTCGGCCAGCACGATCGGTGCGGGGGTGTCGATCCGCTCGACCAGAGCGTCGAGTGCTTGTTGCAGCCGGTTCACGCTGCCCTCCTTGTGTTTCTGGCGGGGAATGATCAGGGCCGCGCATGCGGAGTCCCTGGATGCCGAGCGCGCGGCTCGCAGCATCGCGAGTGCTCGCGCCACACCACTGATGCGCCTGCTCTACACCGCGGTGCAGACCATCTGGATCTCGACCGGACTGTTGAGCGGCAGCCCGGCGACACCGATCGCGGTACGGGCGTGCCGGCCGTTCTCGCCCAGTACCTCGATGAGGAGTTCACTGGCCGCGTTGGCGACGCGCGACTGCTCGCCGAAGTCCGGCGTACTGGCCACGAAGACCAGCATCTGCACGATCAGGACCCGCTCCAGATCCCCCACCGCCTGCACAGCGGCGGCAAGGCAGTTGAGGACGGCATGACGCGCGAACTCCTGCGCGGTCTCCAGCTCCACGTCCCGGCCGACGACGCCCCGGCCCAGCAACTTGCCGCCCTTGTAGGGCAGTTGGCCTGAAATGTAGATGCTGGAATCCACACTCCGATGGTGCACGTAGTACGGGTTCTCACGGAGCTCGGGAAGGGCCAGCCCCAGGGCCTGGAGCCGATCGGAAGCCGAGTCGGTGTGCGCCACCGAGGCCACGCGCCCGCTCACCGTGCCACAGCCTCGGACGGCACAGCGCGCAAAACCTCGCAGTTCGCTACGAGAACCCGCGACCTATGGATTCTGATCATCTGCACTCAGTCTTCCTCTTGAGCGACATGCGCGGCAAAAGCGCAGCATGGTGGCTTAAATCCACCGCCAGATTGTCGTTTGTCGACCATATGGGGGCCCATCCAGCCCTGTCAATGCAAACTTGAGCGTCGAGCACAAGCTGGGAGCATCGCGTGCGGACCCATCTGGTGCTGCCGGTATAGCCAGGGCAGTCACCGCGACCGCGGTCGCCGGTCTCTCCGGTTCGGCGTGGGCGAGCGTACGCGGCACACCCCGTCCACCAAGGTGCCCAGCGCCTGGCCGCAAGCCCGTGGTGACAAGTTCGACGACGACGTCAGGTGGGGGCGGTCAGCCGTGCGTCGTCGAGACCGCCGCCAACGGTTCAGCGCGCTGTGCCGACGCGTCGCATGGGACTGGACTTGAGGGGCCGCGTCGACCGGCGGCTACGCATGCGCCGCGCAGCGGGGTGCCCTCAAGGACTCGCCCTGCCATACAGGGGCAGTTGCCCAGGGGTGAGGCCGACCTCGCCGGCACGGGTTTCGCCCAGAGGTCGAAGCCAGGGCCCGGCCAGGCCGCACTGGTGCATCCTCAAAAAGCTCGGTGACATCGGCGCACCGGCCGAGTCACGGTGGCGCGGTCTACTCCGTCGAGCATGCGGGGGCACTGCCCCGGACGGAGTCCGAACGACGCTGCCGCAGAGGGGAGGCGTCCAGGACTCCGCGCGGCTGCACGGCAGCCGTCAACGCCCGGTCCCACCGACCCGTCGTCCCGACCCGTTGCCCCTTCGCCGCGATCCACCGACCGGCCTCATGCGTGCCGGTGCGTCGGTTCTCCCGCGTGTCCCGCGTCTCCCGCCTGGGCTCGCAGCCCCTCGGCGAAATGGGCAGCCAGTTCCTGACGGAACGCGTCGGTGTCGCCTTCCAGGGCGACCGCTGCCAACCTCTCGTGCTCGACGACCAGTTGATGCGGGTTGTCGCTGTAAGTGCGGTGATCGACACTGAGGTAGAGCCGCAGCCTGGTCTCCCAGCCGTTCCAGAGGCTCTGCAGGATGCCGTGCCCCGAGAAGTCGTAGAAGAGCCTGTGGAAACGCAGGTGCGCGTCGATGCTGGCCGGGATGTCGTCCTTCTCCATCGCTCGACGGAGATCCTCGACCGTTCGCAGCAGCTGCGGCCGCTCAGGACCGCGCAGGGCTTCGGCCGAGAGCTCGGCGGCATAGGGTTCGACATGCAGCCGGACCGAGTCGATCTCGGCGACCTCGCGAGGGCTCACCTCTGCGACGAACGCCCCACGGTAGGGGAACTTTACGACGAGCCCTTCCTCCTCCAGCTTGGTCAGCGCCTCGCGCAGCGGGGCCCGGCTGATCCCGAGATCCGAGGCGATGTGCGCCTCACGCAGCTGGCCACCGGGAGGTACGGTCCCATCGAGGATGGCGGCACGCAGTGCGCGGTAGACGCCGTCCGGCGTCGTCATCCGCTGCTCCTGCCACTCGAACTTGTGGTCCACCCCGTCGCCCTCCCTCGCTGCTTGTCGACCACTTGGTCGTTTGTCGACTATACCCCTGGCGGGTTTTGCCCTCTGTTGCCTCAAGTCGCTTCCCCGGCAGGGAAGCTGCCTGGGGCCGGAGGCAGTTGGCGCCCGGGCCGTCCAGGACGCTCCTCAGATGCTGTTGACAGCCGATGCTCATGTGGTCGACAATCCACCAATTCGATGGTCGACAATCGACCAAACGACTCAACCGGGCTCCACGGAACACCAGGAGGAACCAGTGGGATTTGACGTCAAGCCCAAGTTCGTGACGTTCGACATGAACGGAACGCTGATCAAGTTCAGCATCAACGACACGATGCGCGAGGTGCTGGGGGACCGGCTGCCGGCCGAGGTCACCGACGAGTTCCTGCGGATCTGCAAGGCGTACCGGATCGACGAGTGCACGGGCGCCTACCAGCCGTTCCACCGGGTCGTCGCCCGCTCCATGGAACGGGCCTCACGCAAGGTCGGTCTCGAGTACCGCGAGGAAGACGCGCGGGCGGTGTACGAGACCGTGCCCACCTGGGGCCCGTACCCCGGTGTCACCGAGGCGCTGAACCGCCTGGCCGGGGCGGTCCCGCTGGTCATCATCACGAACAGTGACACCGCGCACGCCGTGCGTCTCGCGGAGAACCTCAAGGCCCCGTTCGAGGTCGTCATCAGTGCCGAGGAGATGGGCGTCTACAAGCCGAGACTCCAGGCCTTCGAGTACATGCTCGACAAGCTCGGTGTCACACCCGACGAGATCGTGCACGTCTCCGCGAGCCTGATGTATGACCACCGCTCCGCGGCGATCATGGGCATCGAGAACAAGGTGTACATGGACCGCGGCTGGGAGCACGACGAGCACTGGCTCGGCTACGAGCGGATCACCGACATCGCCGACCTCCCGGTCCTCTTCGGCCTGCCGCGCCCCTGACGCCCGAGGGGAGAACCGAGGAAAGGGCGTGCACCAAGGCGGTGGCGGTATGAGTCAGCCCCTGCCGCAGACCGTCAAGCGTGACTCGGCTGCGGAAAGGCTCAAGGCCCTGGGGCTGACAGTGCCGGTCCTCGCCGGCAGTTTGTACCTCGTGCCCCACCGCACGGTGGGATCCAGCATCCACCTCGCCGGGCCAACTTCCCTGCACGGACGGCGAGTTGCCGAGCCGGGGCATCGTCGGCCGGGACGTGGGGACGGGGACCGCGCAGGAGTTCGCGCGTCATGCCGTGCGCAACTGCCTTGCCGCCGCTGCGGGGGCGGTGGTGATGTGCACCGACTCTGCGGGCGGCACTCACGAGTTCCTGGCCTGGATCTCGCAGCGTGGGAGGTGGCTGTCGTACTCGGTCGGAATGACCATCACCGTGGGCGGCGTCCGGCGGTGTGGTTGGCGGGGGTGCATGACATCGGGAAGGCGACGCCGGCGTTCGCGTGCCAGGTGGATCAGCTCGCCGATGTGATGCGGGGGCAGGGTCTGGAGATGAAGACGCGGCGGCAGTTCGGGCCCGACCGGCGGCTGGCTCCGCACGGGCTTGCCGGGCAGGTGCTGCCGGCGCAGTGGCTGGAGGAGCGGCACGGTGGACCGGGCGGCAGTCGGCGCAGTTTGCGGTGGTCGTGGGTGGGCATCACGGCGTGCCTCCGGATCATGGGCAGATCAAGAGCTTGGACGACCCACCCGGGACCGGGACGGTGAGGTGCCCGGCTGCCGACGGGAGGCAGGCGGCGGCGCCTCAGCCGCGCGGCAGGAACTCCTTGCGCCACTTGGTGATCTGGCGTGAGGGGTCGCCGGTGTACGACCACGGCGTAAGTGTGGCGCGCTGTCCGGCGATGGTGAACAGCGAACCGGCGATGTCCGTCAGCCCGGCCGAACAGGCCGCGTGGGTCAGGTAGTTGAGGTCGCGCACCTCTCCGGGGGGAGGGGGGCAGTCCGGCCGACCGGTGATCCAGCGCTGCCAGGTGCGGCGTACGTCGCCGGCGGCGCCGTCGTGGCTCCCGTGCTGCCCGATGCCGACACCGGTCTGACGTGCGTTCTCCTCCCGCAGGGCGCGATACTCCTCGACCCGGGCGTACTGCACCAGCACCGGCAGCGGGGAGCCCGGCGGGGCCACACCGGCCGTGTCGCGGGCGAAGCCGTACATCAGGCCGTGCGAGCCGTGCCGGCGCGAGGAGTAGTGGTGCAGCACCTGGAGGTGGCCCTCCACGCTGTACGGGTCGCGGTCGTACAACTCGTCCCACCAGCGGGCCAGTTCTTGCCGGCGCACCCCGCCGCCGTAGAGCCGGGCCACCGAGATCAGCGAGATCCAGGGCGTCGGGTCGTCGGGGCCAGCGCGTTCTCTCCGAGTTCCTTCGCGACCACGGTGACCGCCGACAGGTCGATGTCGGCGAGTACCACTGCCGCGTCGAGCTCCCGCCTTGCAAAAGGATTGAACCCCCCCCGGTACCCCCTGCCATCGGCACTGGCCCGCGTGCCGCCTTTGGCCGACGGGCCCGGCCTCGCATGTGCGGGTGGCCGGGGCGGTCAGTCTGTGGTGAAGCTGGACAGTACCGCGGCCGGGAGGCGGCTGCCTGCCGAGCCGTGGGGAAGGATCTCGGTGATGCGGGTCAGTTCGGCGGCGGAGAGCTGGACGTCGGTGGCGCCGGCGTTCTCTTCGAGGCGCTTGGTGCTGCGGGTGCCGGGAATGGGCGCGATGTCCTCGCCCTGGGCGAGCAGCCAGGCCAGGGCGAGTTGGGCGGTGGTGATGCCCTTGGTGTCCGCCAGGTTCTTGAGCTGTTCGGTGGCGCGCAGGTTGTACGTGTAGTTCTCGCCCTGCCAGCGCTCGTCCCAGCTGCGCATGTCGTCCGCGGGGTATTCGCTGGCGGGCTTGACCTGGCCGGTGAGGAAGCCGCGGCCGAGCGGGGAGTAGGGCACCAGGCCGATGCCGAGTTCCCGCAGAACGGGGAGGATCTTCTCCTCGACCTCCCGCTCGAAGAGCGAGTACTCGTACTGGAGCACGGAGACCGGGGTGACGGCGTGGGCGCGGCGGATGTACTGGGGGCCGACGTTGCTCAGGCCGAAGTACTTCACCTTGCCCTCGGCGATCAGTTCGCCGACCACACCTGCGACCTCCTCGACCGGCACGGCGGGGTCGGAGATGTGCTGGTAGAAGAGGTCGATGTGATCGCTTTGCAGGTAGCGCAGGCTGTTCTCGGCGACCTTGCGGATGTTCTCCGGGCGGCTGTCGAAGCCGGGGCTGATCGCCGGGGCGGCCATGTCGAAGCCGAACTTGGTGGCGAGGACCACCTCGTCGCGGAAGTCCTTGACCGCCTTGCCCAGGAGGATCTCGTTGCTGCCGGTACCGGCGCCGTACAGCTCGGCGGTGTCGAAGAAGTCGATCCCGAGTGCGTGGGCGCGGCGGATGGTCGCGATGCCCTCGTCGTCGTTCGAGGCGCCGTAGGCCATGGACATGCCCATGGTCCCCAGGCCGAGCGCCGAGACGCGCAGGCCCTGAGAGCCCAGGTTGCGGTGCTGCATGAGTTCACTCCCTCAGTGTTTCGCCGGCTTCACCCGTAGAGGCCAAACCGAACTGTTCCGTTTGACTCTACGCACCGATCACCCGGATGCCAAACCAAACGGTTCGGTGCTCTATGGTGGGGCTATGCCCAAGTCCCGCGACTGCGGCCAGACCGCAGCGCCTGCAGGAGCCGCTGGCGGCGGCGACACCACGCGCGAGCGCATCCTTACCGCTGCCATGGAGGAGTTCGCTCGCCACGGCATCGCCGGCGCCCGCGTGGACCGCATCGCCAAGCTCGCCAAGACCAGCAAAGAACGCGTCTACGCCTACTTCCGCAGCAAAGACGCGCTCTATGCCGCTGTCGCTGCACGGGAGTATGTCGTCATCGCCGAGGCCACCCAGATGGACCCGTCCGACCTTCCTGGCTACGCGGGCCGGCTGTTCGACTACTTCGTCGCCCGTCCGGACCACCACCGCCTGATCACCTGGGGCCGCCTCGAACTGCCGGGCACCAGAGCCGGTGCCGACGATCCCGCCCAGGCAGTGATCGCCCGCAAGATCGACCAGCTCCGCCGGGTGCAGCAGGCTGGTCAACTCGACCCCGCCTGGGACCCGGCCGACGTCCTCGCCCTGGTCAACCAGATCGCCACGACCTGGGCGTCGCAACCCGAAATCAGCGAGGCCGCCGCCGCACACGCCGTAGACCCCACCACCGCCGCCCGCCGCGCCGCGGTGGTGACCGCTGTCGAACAGCTTTTCCCTCGAGCACGCTGAGGTCCCCCGGACCGGCGGCAGCCCTGTCCAAACGGCGTTGGGCGCTCTTGCCGCTCGCTACTGGGCGCATCCGGCTGACGGATCAGTGCTCCTGGGCCAGGGAAACAGAGGCCGGGCGCCAGACGGCCCAGATGGAGTGGCTGCGCCGACTGCTCGCGGAGTAGCGGGGCAGGCTGGAGCCCGAGGGGCACGCGGCCGACGGACTCGACGGTGCGGAGTGCCGACCCGGCTCAGCCGTCTGCCGCTGTTGTTGCTGGAAGGCCCGGTCGCGCTCGCCCGTGTTCGTTGCCGGTCGAGTCACCCCTACCCGCGCCTGTCCTGGCAGGGATGACGTCTTGGGGCTGTGGCAGCGTGAACGGGTGGTCCGGGGTTCAGGATCCGGTGCTGTAGCGGGCGAGCATGAGGGCGACGGCTTCGTCCACGATCGCGGCGTCGGTGGGGTTGGGCGGGACGAAGTCGGTCCGTACAAGTTGGGGCCACAGGAACTGGCTGCAGATCATGCCGAGGAACTGTTCGGCGACTTCGGCCGCCGACTGTGGCTGTCCGTCGGCCGATCGGAAGTCGAGTGTGCCGGCCTGTGCTTCGGTGTCCAGGTAGTCGCGGAGCCGGTCGAAGAAGGGGCCGCGGTCGATGGCGAAGCCGGTGCCGACGATGTCGGCGAGTTCCGGCATCTGGGGCAGCTCGGTGATGATGAGGCGGCACAGCGCCGCCGTGCCGGGCCGCGCGACCAGGCAGGCGTAGTCACGGCCGATGTGGTCCAGACCGTACCGGGGATCACCGGGCGGGGGCGGTTCGGCGTACTCCACATCCAGCTGCCACTGTTCGGAGGTGACGGCCGCGAACAGTGCGGCCTTGGAGGGGTACCGCTTGAAGAGGGTGCCGGTGGAGACGCGGGCCTCCTTGGCGATCTGGGCCAGGGAGGTCTTGTCGTATCCCCGGGCGAGGAAGAGGTCGCGGGCGGCGCGGATGATGCGCGCGCGGTTCTCCGCTTTGATCTGCGCGTGATATCCGGCTTTGGTCTGCGCGTCGTCCCTGGCCTGGCACGTGTCGCCACCGGTCTTCGCTCGGTCCGCCACCGACATGCCCACGCCTCTCGCCCGTCTCCCGGCCGCGTCCTCGCTGTCAGAGGACGGTCTGGCCGCCGTCCAGGATAAGGTCCTGGCCCACCGCGAAGGCCGAGGCGTCCGAGGCCAGGTACACGACGGCCTCCGCGACCTCCCCGGGCATACCCATGCGGCCCAGCGGGATGCCGGCGCTGATCCCCTCCACAACCGCCGCCTGCACTGCGGGGTCCTCGATCCCCAGCTTGGAGGCGGAGTACAGCGGGGTGTCCACCGGGCCGGGGCTGACCGCGTTGAACCGGATGCCGTGCGACCTGAGCAGGTCCGCGTTCCATGACCGCATCAGGGAGGAGACGGCCGCCTTCGTCGCGGCATAGGCGTTCGAATGCCCGTAGCCGCCGTGCGCGCTGTTGGACGCGTTGAGGATGACCGAGGACGGGTTGGCCAGCACGGGCACCAGGGCCTGGGTGAGGAAGAAGACGCTCTTGACGTTGATGTCGAAGAGCCGGTCGAAACTGTCCTCCGTGTGGGCCTCGAACGGCCGCCAGTCCGATACGCCGGCGTTCAGGAACGCCACGTCCAGCTCTCCGAAGTGCTCACCCACCTGCTTGGCCAGGGCGCGCTGAGCATCGAGATCGCGCGCGTCGGCCTGCACCACCGGCACCTTGTCGCCCAGGACCTGCCGTGCCCTGTCGATGCTGGCCGGGGTGACACCCGTGACCAGCACCTCGGCCCCCTCCGCGACAAAACGCCGCGCGGTCTCCAGACCGATCCCACTCGTGCCGCCGGTGATGAGGGCGCGCTTGCCCGCAAGACGATTCATGGTCATTGTTCCTTGTCGAGGCGTTAGGTAAGTCGATGGACTCACCATCGGAAGGTAGCCCCCGCGCCGCCATTAAGGCAAGTCGATCCACTTACCATTAGCGCCTGGGGTGGTTCGGCCACGCCGGAGCAGGTGGCCGACATCGGTTCGGGGACATGTCGCTGCCGTCCGCGTCCACCTGGGGCAAGGAGTGTCCTGGGGTCCGGTTCCCGCCCGGAGAACCCGTCGGCCAGCTGCCGTCGGATCTCTGGCAGGGTCGGAAACAGCGCCCAGCGCCTCCTCGACGGGTGTGTTCTCTCCTTCGGGAAGGGCAGAGGAGTAGGTGAACCTGATCCTCGGATGCGGCGCAAGCTCGGGTGAGGGCACGTCACAGACAACTCGGGCGCGCTGTCTTCACTTCTCCGGCCGCGATAATTCTTCGCGGGCGTCGGCCGGTCAGCCGCGTTGCCGGCGGGCGCGCAGAGCGGCCCAGTGGCGCAGGCGCTCGGTGATCTGGGCTTCGTAGCCGTTGCGGGTGGGTTGGTAGTACGTCTCGCGGTCCATGTCGTCGGGGAAGTAGTCGTCCCCGGAGAAGCCGTCGGCTGTGTCCGGGTCGTACTGGTAGTCCTTGCCGTAGCCGAGGTCTTTCATCAGCCGGGTCGGGGCGTTGAGGATGTGGGCGGGTGGCATGAGTGAGCCGTGTGCCGGGCTGATCGGTGTGCGGCGTTGAAGCCGCGGTAGACGGCGATGGACTTGGGGGCGGTGGCGAGGTGGACGACGGCCTGAGCGATCGCCAACTCGCCCTCGGGGGAGCCGAGTCGCTCGTACACGTCCCAGGCAGCGAGGGCCTGCTGGATGGCGTGCGGGTCGGACATGCCGATGTCCTCGTTGGCGAAGCGGACCAGGCGGCGGGCGACGAACAGCGGGTCCTCGCCGCCGTCGAGCATGCGGGTGAGCCAGTACAGGGCTGCGTCCGGGGCGGAGCCGCGCATCGACTTGTGCAGCGCGGAGATCAGGTTGTAGTGGCCCTCCTGCGCCTTGTCGTACAGCGGGCCTCGCTGCTGGATGTGATGGGCGAGTTCGGCGGTGTCCAGGGTGGTTGCAGTGTGTGGGAGGGCGTGGAGCTGTTCGGCCATGTTGAGGAGGTAGCGGCCGTCGCCGTCCGCCATGGCGATCAGGGCGGAGCGGGCGTCGTCGTCCAGGGGCAGACGGTGGCCGGTGGGCTGCTCGGCGCGGTCGAGGAGCGTGGACAGCGCGGCTTCGTCGAGGCGTCTGAGGACGAGGACCTGGGTGCGGGAGAGAGAGGGCGCCGTTGAGTTCGAAGCTCGGGTTCTCCGTGGTGGCGCCGATCAGGATGACGGTGCCGTCCTCGACGTAGGGGAGGAAGCTGTCCTGCTGGGCGCGGTTGAAGCGGTGGATCTCGTCGACGAACAGCAGGGTGCCCTGGCCGATGCCGCGCCGGCTGCGTGCCGCGGCGAACACCTTGCGCAGCTCGGCCACGCCGGAGAAGGTGGCCGACACCGGTTCGAAGGCCAGGTTGCTGCCGTCGGCGAGGAGCCGGGCGATGGTCGTCTTCCCGACGCCGGGCGGGCCCCACAGGACGGCGGAGCTGAGGCGCTGCTGGGCGACCATGCGGCCCAGCGGGGCGTCCGGGGCCAGGAGGTGGTCCTGCCCGACGACCTCTTCCAGCCGGGTGGGGCGCAGGCGGTCGGCGAGGGGCCGGGCGGGCTCCTCGCCGAAGAGCGGCAGAGTCGCTTCGGTCGGTTCCATCGGTCTCTCGGGTGGCGGGAGGCGGGCGTCTGGTGTGCTGCGAAGGGCTGATCGGCGGGGTGACCGGCCACCCCGGCCTCGCCGGCCACGCTGCTGCTGGCCCGCTAGGACGCCGTCGGAGACCTGCGGTTGCTCGCCCGCACCACACCCCTGTCCACCGCCCAACGGCGCGACCTCGCCCGGCGACTTCACGCGGCCGGCCCCGACCACCCCTGGCACGGACGGCGCTTCTCCGCTGGCTGGGATACCGGCGAACTGGGGTAGCCCCGTGCGGCCAGACCTCATGGCGGAGTTCCAGGCCGACACCGCGATCGACGCGGGTCTCTACCGTCACCCCGTCCGGTTCCTGCGGTTGCGCGACGACCTGGCCCCGGGCCAGGCACTGCCCTTCACCCCTGATCGGGGCCCGAGTGGCTTGGGTGCCCGTGGCGCCCGTGACCGGAGGGTGACACGGGAAGTCAGCGCGTGGGGGCTGTGCCCTCGGAAAGCCGGACGGTGCCTTCCTGTTCGCTGGGGGGAGCAGGAGGCGGGGCCGTGGTTCCTCGGGGGATGAGGTGGGTGGGCAGGACGATGTGCCGGCCGCGGTCGGACTCCGGGTCGCTGATGAGTTCCAGGGCTAGTTCGGCGGCGGCGCGGCCCAGGTCGGACGGTGACTGGGCGACGGTGGACAGGTCGAGCCATTCGGCCATGAGCTGGTCGTCGAAGCCGAGGACGGAGATGCGCTGGGGCACTTCCATCTGCACGGTGCGCAGGGTGGAGATGATGGAGGCGGCGAGCTCGTCCTGTTCGGCGAAGATCGCTGTGGGTGGTTCACGCAGGCTGAGCAGGTCGCCGACGGCCTGGGTGGTGCCGCGTTTGTCGCGGGGCGGGGTGGTGACGACGAGGTCGTCGTCCAGCGGTATGCCCGCCTCGGTGAGTGCCTGTTGGTAGCCGACGAGGCGCTCGCGCGAGCTGAAGCTGAAGCCGCGGGCGTTGACGTTGTGGGCGAAGGCGATGCGGCGGTGACCGAGGTTGATCAGGTGGCGGGTGGCCTTGCAGGCGGCGGCGACGTCGTCGACGTAGACGCTGGGGCGGCCTTCGACGTGCTGGCTGATGTAGATGACCGGCATGCTCAGGTCGTCGAGGCGGGCGGTCTCCTCCTTGGTGAGATCGAAGCAGAACACCAGGAGGGCGTCGGCGTTGCGCCGGGCGGGCAGGCGGTCGAAGAACTCGGCCCGCTCGGTCAGGTCGGGGACCACGTAGACGGTCATCTCCATGCCCGCCTCCCGCAGGAGCGGGCCCAGGCTGGAGAGCGCCGCCCCCATGAACCACGAGTCGAGCGTGGGCACGAGCACCGCCATGACACCGGTGCGGCCGGTGACCAGGCTGGATGCCTGACGTGAGACCGCGAAGTTCAGCTCGCGTGCGGCCTGCTCGACCCGGACCCGGACGTCGGGCGAGACCGATGTCAGGCCGCGCATGGTGCGCGAGACGGTCGACGGGGAGACTCCCGCCCGTTCGGCGACGTCGGCCAGGGTCGGGTGCCGCTGAGCTGGTGACATGAGCGGAAGTTAGCACAGTTCGAGCCTCTGGCGGGAGGCTCTGTGACAGCGCTGTCTCGACTCTTTCAGCAGGGTGCGGTGACCGGTTGTATCGCATATGGGCAAGGTATCTGCCTCCTGACTGATCCGTGCTACTGCGAGGTTACGCATTGACTTCCGTCAGATGCACTCCTACGGTGCAAGCGTTGTCTCGGTGGAGGCAGAGCCGTCACCGTGAAGTCATCCTTCGGTGCTTTGACCTGCGCTTTTTATCCATAGAATGCCGTGACAGCACAGTCTCACAACCGAGGCATCCCAGAGTCATCTCGGTAGCTACTCCCTACAGGGCGCCCTCGCCGAGACTTCGGTTCCGCACGTCCAGGAGAGACAGTGATCGCCAGAACCAGCAGAGTCCTTCAGTGCTCGGCCGTGCTCGTCGCCGCCGGGCTCGTCCTCACCGCCTGCGGCTCGTCCGACAGCGGCAGTTCTTCGGGCCAGTCCAAGAGCCCGTCCTTCACCGGCCGCGGCCCGATCACGTTCGCCGCTGCCAAGGACAGCTCCGGCGTCGTCCAGAAGGTGATCGACAACTGGAACACGCAGCACCCGAAGGAGAAGGTCACCTTCGTGCAGCTGCCGGCGGACGTGAACCAGCAGCGCCAGCAGATGATCCAGAACGCCGAGACCAAGTCCGACGCCTACACGGTGCTGTGGATGGACGTGGTGTGGACCTCGGAGTTCGCCGCCCATCAGTGGATCGACCAGCTGCCCGCCGACCAGTTCCCGCTGGACAAGATGCTCAAGCCAGTGGTGGAGACGGGTAAGTACCGCGGCAACCTGTACGCGGTCCCGCAGTCCTCCGACGGCGGCGTGCTGTACTACCGCACCGACCTGCTGAAGAAGGCCGGCATCAGCGCCGCGCCGACTACGTGGGCCGAGATGAGGGCCGACTGCGCCAAGGTCAAGCAGCTGCCCGAGGCCAAGGACCTGGACTGCTACGCGGGCCAGTTCCAGAAGTACGAGGGCCTGACGGTGAACTTCGCCGAGGCCGTGAACTCCGCCGGCGGCGTCATCACCGACGCCGCCGGGAAGCCGAACGTGAACACGCCTGCGGCGAAGAAGGGCCTGGACTTCCTCGTCGACTCCTTCAAGGACGGCACGATCCCCAAGGAGGCCATCACCTACCAGGAGGAGGAAGGCCGCCAGGCGTTCCAGTCCGGCAAGCTGCTCTTCCTGCGGAACTGGCCGTACGTGTACTCGCTGGCCGAGAAGAGCAAGGTCGCGGGCAAGTTCGCGGTCGCGCCGCTGCCCGGCCTGACCGGGGCCGGTTCCTCGAGCCTGGGCGGCCACAACGTGGCCCTGTCCTCGTTCGCCAAGAACAAGGCGACCGCGCTGGACTTCATGAAGTTCTTCACCAGCGAGGCCAGCGCGGCGACGTTCCTCAAGGACGCCTCCATGGCCCCGCCCTACGGGTCCCTCTACGACGATGCGGCGCTGGTCGAGCAGTACCCGTACCTGCCGGTGCTGAAGAAGTCGATCCTGGGCGCCGTGCCCCGCCCACGGGTGGTGCAGTACGGGGACGCGTCCTCGGCGATCCAGCAGGAGGCGTACGCGGCCCTGAACGGTGACAAGTCCAGCGCGCAGGCGCTGAAGGACCTGCAGAGCGAACTGCAGAAGTCCGCGGCACTGTGAGGAGCAAAGCCGTGGTCGACACCAAGACTCCACCCGACGCCGCCGCGGACGGTCCCACCGGCGCGGCGGGCAGTCGTGCCGGAAAGTCCTCCGGATCGAGAAGGGGCAGCAGCCCGGCGTGGGCGACCGCGGCGTCGGGGCGCACGGCGGCACTGCTGGTGTCACCGACCCTCCTGGTGCTCACCGTCGTCGTCCTCTACCCGACGGTCATGGCGTTCAAGGAGTCGCTGTACGGGACGAAGGGCCTGGACCCCAAGACCGGCTTCATCAGCGACACCGAGCCGTTCGTCGGCCTGCAGAACTACGCCGACATCTTCGGCGAGGCCGGCGACCGGTTCTGGAACGCCTTTTGGAACACCACGTTCTTCACCGTCGTCACCGTCGGTCTGGAGACGCTGATCGGGGTCGCGATGGCGCTGATCATGCACAAGGCGTTCAGTGGCCGGGCCCTCATCCGCGCCGGCATCCTCATCCCCTGGGCCGTGCCCACGGCCATCTCCGGCCTGCTGTGGCGGTGGATCTTCAACAGCGACGGCATCGCCAACGCCCTCATCGGCCACCAGGTCCTGTGGACCACCGAGGGCTTCCACGCCAAGATCGCCGTCATCATCGCCGAGGTGTGGAAGACCTCCCCCTTCATCGGTCTGCTGGTCCTGGCCGGCCTGCAGGTGATCCCGAAGGAGGTCTACGAGGCGGCCCGCCTCGACGGAGCGAGTCCGTTCGCCCAGTTCTGGCGGATCACCCTGCCCCTGGTGAAACCCGCCTTGCTGGTCGCGGTGCTCTTCCGCTGCCTGGACGCGCTGCGGATGTTCGACCTGCCCTACCTCCTCATCGGCGCACAGAAGAATTCCGTGGAAACCCTCTCCATGCTCGCCCAGAACGAGGCGTCCAACGTCCGCTTCGGACCGGCCGCCGCCTACGCGGTGCTCCTGTTCGTCTACGTCTTCCTCATCGCGCTCGGCTTCGTCCGGCTGCTGGGCGCGGACCTCGTCGGTGACGTAGGCGGCCCGGCCGGGCCCAAGCGCAAGAGCAGGCTCCGGCGCACCCTGGCGCCCAAGAGGGCGGAGGTGCCGGCATGACGGCGACCGTGAAATGGCGCACCTGGCTGCTCTACCTGGGAGTTGCCGCAGTGGTGGCCTACTGCCTGGCCCCCTTCTACTGGATGCTGGTCTCCAGCCTGCGCCGCAGCTCCGACATATTCGACACCTCCCTGCTGCCGACCTCGGTGTCGTTCGAGAACTACCGGGCAGTCTTCAGTCCCTCACAGGGGTTCGGCCGCGCGCTGCTCAACAGCCTGATCGTCTCCGGCACCACCACCGTGCTGGCCCTGCTGCTGGCCACGTTCACCGCCTACGCGATGGCCCGGCTGAACTTCCGATTCAAGCGGCTGATCCTCACCCTGATCATCGCCACCTCGATGTTCCCGGTCGTCTCGATCGTGGTCCCGCTGCTGAAGCTGTTCACCGACATCGGCTGGATCAACACCTACCAGGCGATGATCGTGCCGAGCATGTCGTTCGTGCTGCCGCTGGCGGTGTGGAACCTGACCACCTTCTTCAAGCAGATGCCCGACGAGCTCGAGGAGGCCGCCATGATCGACGGCTGCACCCAGGGCCAGGCATTCCGTAAGGTCATCCTCCCGCTCGCCGCACCGGGCATCTTCACCACGGCGATCATCTGCTTCATCGCCGCCTGGAACGAGTTCCTCATCGCCCTGTCGATGACGAACCGGCCCAGCATCCAGACCGCGCCGGTGGCCATCTCCAAGTTCACCGGCGCCACCCAGTTCGACGTCCCCTTCGGCAGCCAGATGGCCGCGGGCGTCCTGGTCACCGTCCCCTTGGTGGTCATGGTGCTCATCTTCCAGCGCCGCATCGTCGCCGGCCTGACCGCCGGGGCCGCCAAGTAGCCGCCCTCCCGGCGCCCGGATCCCCCACACCCCGCTTCAAAGGACCTCTTCAGCACCATGCCTTCCACCACGCCCTGGTGGCGCAGCGCCGTCATCTACCAGGTCTACGTCCGCAGCTTCGCCGACTCGAACGGTGACGGCGTCGGCGACATCGCCGGCATCCGCTCCCGCCTGCCCTACCTCGAGTCGCTCGGCGTGGACGCCCTGTGGATCAACCCCTGGTACAAGTCCCCAATGGCCGACGGCGGGTACGACGTCGCCGACTTCCGCGCCGTCGACCCGCTGTTCGGTACCCTCGCAGACGCCGAGCAGCTCATCGCCGACGCCCACGAACACGGGATCCGTGTCATCCCCGACATCGTGCCCAACCACACCTCCGACCAGCACGCCTGGTTCCAGCAGGCGCTGGCCGCCGGCCCCGGCAGCCCGGAACGCGAGCGGTACATCTTCCGGCCCGGCCGCGGCCCCGACGGCGTCGACCCGCCCAACAACTGGGTCTCCTGCTTCGGAGGCCCGGCCTGGACCCGCCTGCCCGACGGCGACTGGTACCTGCACCTGTACGCCCCCGAACAGCCCGACCTCAACTGGCAACACCCCGAGGTGCATACCGAGTTCGAGTCGATCCTGCGGTTCTGGTTCAGCCGGGGCGTCGACGGCTTCCGCATCGACGTCGCCCACGGCCTCGCCAAGGACCCCGAACTGCCCGACCTGCCGCTCCTCCCCGGACCGACGGACGGCCAGTCCCGCCCCTTCGCCCAGCACCCGCACTGGGACCGTGACGAGGTCCACGACATCTACCGAACCTGGCGCAAGATCGCCGACGAGTTCGACGGCGAGCGCGCTTTCGTCGCCGAAGCCTGGGCCGACACCCCCGAACGCCTTGCCGCCTACGTACGCCCCGGCGGCCTGCACACTGCCTTCAACTTCGACTTCCTCATGGCCAGCTGGGACGCCGAGGACCTGCGCACCGTCATCGACGACTCGCTGGCCATGCTCATCGGCGTGGGCGCCCCGGCCACCTGGGTCCTGTCCAACCACGACGTCATGCGCCACACCAGCCGCTACGCCCGCAAGAACGTCGCACGCTGGGTCCCCAACCAGCGTTACCAGCCTGAAGGCGACATCGACCTGGAGCTGGGCACCCGGCGTGCCAGGGCGGCAGCCCTGCTGATGCTTGCCCTGCCCGGCGGCGCCTACATCTACCAGGGCGACGAACTCGGCCTGCCCGAAGTGGAAGACCTGCCCGAGGCCGACCTCCAGGACCCCATCTGGGAACGCTCCGGCCACACCGACCGCGGCCGCGACGGCTGCCGCGTGCCGATTCCCTGGTCCGGGCAGAGTGCGCCCTTCGGGTTCAGCCCCGCCGACGCCTCTGCCGAACCCTGGCTGCCGCAGCCCGCGAACTGGAGCGAACGCAGCGTGGAGGCCCAGACCGGCGACGAAACCTCGATGCTGGAGCTGTATCGCACCGCCCTGCAGCTGCGCCGCGAACACTCTGCCCTCGGCGACGGCACCCTCGCCTGGGTCGAAGCCCCCGCCGGCGTCCTCACCTTCCGCCGCGACCCCGGTTTCTTGTGCGTGGTCAACCTCTCGGACGAGCCGTACCGGCTGCCCGAACACACCGCGACCCTGCTGGCCAGCGGCCCGATCACGGACGGACTTCTGGACCCGGACCACGCGATCTGGCTCCAAGTCTGAGCTCGCTCCGGGGGTAACGCCCCCCCCGATTCGTCAGGGCCCTCTCCGGTGTCACTCCCCGCTGACCGGAGAGGCCCTGGCCCATGGGACAACGGACAGCCGCAAACCCCTGTCCATAACTCACGGCCGAGTGGTCCTGGCGAAGTTGCGGTCGACCAGGTCGGCGGCTGTGGGGGGTGTCGTGCCGCGGTCGTCGGCGGCGGTTGCCGGGCAGGCCCTTGATGCCTGCCCGTTGCATGAGGATCATGACGGTGCCGTGGCTGACTGGGATGCCGTGCCCGAGCCTCAGCTCGGCGTGGACTCGGCGGATTCCGTAGGTGCCGTGCGAGGCGGTGTGGATGGTGGTGATGGCCTCGGTCAGCCACGAGTGCCGCAGCGAGCGTGGGGAGGGCGGCCGCGAGCGCCAGGCGTAGTAGCCGGACTCGGACACCTGCAGGGGACTCTGGTCGCCAACTGCACGGCCAGGCCCTCTTAGGGCGTGCAGATCTTTAACTCGTGGCTTTCCGTTCGGTGGTTCGTTGGTCTGGCATGAGCGGGTTGGATGGGCAACGGGCCGTGCTGGCAGCGAAGTTCGAGGCGATTCTGCCGCACCTCGACGAGCGGCAGCGTCGACTGCTGATAGGAGCGGAGGCGCAGTCCCTCGGCCACGGCGGGATCAGAGCAGTCGCCCGTGCCGCCGGTGTCCGTGAGGCCACTGTGTCTGTCGGAGTGCGGGAACTCGACTCCGGCCAGGCCCCGTTGGGACGCATCCGACGTCCCGGTGGTGGCCGCAAACGCGTCGTCGACCGGAATCCGGCCGTTCGGGAGGCCCTCCTCACGCTGGTCGAGCCCGACGTCCGCGGAGATCCCATGTCGCCGCTGCGCTGGACCACCAAATCCACCCGCAAGCTCGCCGAGCAGCTGACCCTGCACGGCCACCGGATTTCCGCAGACACGGTGGGCGATCTCCTGCGCGAGGAGGGCTTCAGCCTGCAGAGCAACGCCAAGACGCTGGAAGGCAAGCAACACCCGGACCGGGACGCACAGTTCCACTACCTCAACGAGCAGGCCCGCAACCACCAGGACAGCGGGGCCCCGGTAATCAGTGTGGACACGAAGAAGAAAGAACTGGTCGGCCCCTTCAAGAACAACGGCCGTGAATGGGAGCCGAGAGGCGAGCCGGTGCGAGTCGACACCCACGATTTCCCCGACCGCGAGCTGGGCAGAGCGGTGCCCTACGGCATCTACGACGTAGCCGCGAACACCGGCTGGGTCAACGTGGGCACCGACCACGACACCGCCGCGTTCGCCGTCGAATCCATCCGCCGCTGGTGGAACGGCGCCGGGCGGGCCGCCTATCCCACGGCCGGCCGGCTGCTGATCACCGCCGACGCGGGCGGCTCCAACGGATACCGCACCCGCACCTGGAAGACCGAACTCGCTCAGTTCGCCGCCGAGGCCGGACTGGCGATCACCGTCTGCCACCTGCCTCCCGGAACCTCGAAGTGGAACCGAATTGAGCACCGGCTGTTCTCCCACATCAGCATGAACTGGCGCGGAAGGCCCCTGACCAGCCACGAAGTCATCGTCGAGAGCATCGCCGCGACCACCACCACAACCGGCCTGACAGTGCACGCCGAACTCGACACCAACCCGTACCCCACCGGCATCCAGGTCAGTGACGACGTGATCGCCGCCCTGCCGATGACCCGGCATCGCTTCCACGGCGACTGGAACTACACCCTCCACCCCCAGCATCCGCCGGACGCGACGGCGACCAACAGCACGGCAGGCCAGACGTCGGCGAACAGCCCGTATCGCCTCACGCAGCACTCACTGCAAGACCCTGAACTGACTGGCATGCCCCGCCAACAGCTCCGCGAGCTCATCGAAGCACTGACTCCTGCGCTGGAGGTTCAACGCGAGCGAATGCTCCGCACACGTCGCGGTCACGAGCGCCTGGTAGCCCCCGGCACAGGCGCCAAAGCCAAGCTCACCCCAACCGAGCGGATCCTGGTCACCGTGCTCCACCTGCGCAAACTCGCCACCATGGACCTCCTCGGCCAACTCTTCGGCGTCACCGCCCCGACCATCAGCCGCGCAAAACAGGAAGTCCGCCCACTCCTGAAAGCACACGGCCACTACATCTACGCCTCTACCGCCCGCCTCCGGACACCAGCCGACGTCGCGACATTCCTCGCTTCCGCCCCCTACTCAAACCAAGGTCAAAAAGACGAGTTAAAGATCTGCACGCCCTAAGTGCGCAAGGCGGACTCGGTGCAGAGTGGACCGCGCTGCAGGGCGCCTGACGGGTGAAAGCCCAGGTCAGGCGCCCTTCTTCCTGCGTCTAGTGCCGTATCAGGCAACGTTCGCCCTGTTGTTGGTCCCGTGCCATTGAACCGCAGCGGGAACGAGTCGCTGCTGTGCGGCTGTTAGAGTCCCGGACCGATGAAGGGGGGCCGCTCGTGGCCAAGGTCAACATCAGTCTCGATGCCGAACTGGTGGTGGAAGTGATGGTCCTGGCCGGGGTCGGCTCGCCCCAGGACGCCGTCGAAGCGGTCGTGCGTGACTACATCGCCCGGGGACACCGAACCGAGGCACGCACCGAGCTCAAAGACCAGAGCCTGCGCGAGGTCGAGGTCAAACCGCAGGAGCCTCAAGGCTGACCACTGTGATCGCGTGACGTCGCTCCTGCTCCGTTGGCACGCGTCCAAGGCTCGAGGACAGGGCAGTGGCAAGTGACGAGCCTCTCCGGATCCGTTCCGGGAGGCATGGCCACCAGACTGTGCGAGTGACGATTCGAGTACACGTACGCGAGATCGACGATGATGAGGGGCAGCGGCTGCTGCGGATCATTCGTAGAGGCACCGGGTCGGTGGTGTCCTGGCGGCGGGCCCAGATGGTGCTGCTGTCCGCGCAGGGCATGCCGGTGGCGAGGATTGCCGAGGTGTCGTTCACCAGCGAGGACCGGGTCCGGGATGTGATCCACAACCTCAACGCCGACGGCTTCGAGTCGCTCTCCCCGAAGTACAAGGGCGGCCGGCCCAAGACGTTCACGTTGCCCGAGCGGCGCGAGATCAAGAAGATCGCGAAGTCCAAGCCGACCGAGCACGACCTGCCGTTCTCTACCTGGAGCCTGTCCAAGCTGGCGGACTTCCTGGTCGCTGAGGGGGTGGTCGACGACATCAGCCACGAGGGCCTGCGCATCCTGCTCCGCGAGGAGGGCGTCTCCTTACGTTGTTCGAGGGTTGATTCCGGTCACTCGTAGGATCGGGAAACCCAGGGATGCTGGGTGTGGCTTGGTATCTCCAGCCCTGAGGTGGCTTGAAAGGATTGGCCGCCCGGCGTCCCGCGACGACTCGACCACTCATTGGGATGCGCGCGGCAAGATCGCTCGGTAAGGACACGCTGGCGAGGTCGTCTGCTGGGACCGGGACTGGAACGACTTCGGAGGTGGCCGTGCCCGAACTGTGGGCCGGTACAGATGCGGGCAAGGCCGAGCATCACTGCGTAGTGATCGACACCGATGCCAAGCGGCAGCTGTCGCGGCGGGTGGCCAACGACGAGACCGCGCTGCTCCAGCTGATCAGCGATGTGCTGGAGCTGAGCGAAGGCGAGCCGGTGACCTGGGCGATCGACCTCAACGCCGGCGGGGCCGCGCTGATGATCGCGCTGTTGACCGACAACGGGCAGCGGGTCCTCTACATCCCCGGCCGCACCGTCCACCACGCCTCCGGCTCCTACCGGGGCGACGGGAAGACCGACGCGAAGGACGCCTTCGTCATCGCGGACCAGGCCCGCATGCGTCGCGACCTCCAGGAGATGCACCGCGGCGACGACATCGCCGTCGATCTGCGCATCCTCACCTCGCGCCGCCTTGACCTGGCCGCCGACCGCACCCGGACGATCAACCGGCTGCGAGCCCAGATGCTGGAGTACTTCCCCGCACTGGAGCGGGCCTTCGACTACAAGACCTCGAAGGCATCCCTGGTACTGCTGACGAGCTACCAGACTCCGGCCGCCCTGCGCCGGATCGGCAAGAACCGCCTTGCGGTCTGGCTGAAGAACCGCAAGGTCCGCAACTCCCAGCTCGTCGCGGCTACCGCCGTCGAGGCGGCGGAGGGCCAGCACACCGCCGTCGCCGGGGAGAAGCTGGCCGCCGCCGTGGTGGCCAAGCTGGCGAGGGAGGTGATGGCCCTCGATGAGGAGATAGCCGAGACCGATGCCCTGATCGAGGGCCGGTTTCGCGACCACCCGCACGCCGAGGTCATCTTGAGCATGCCTGGCCTCGGCCCCGTCCTGGGCGCCGAGTTCATCGCCCACACCGGCGGTGACATGAGCGTCTTCGGCACCTCCGACCGCCTCGCCGGTGTCGCCGGCCTCGCCCCGGTCCCGAAGGACTCCGGACGCATCAGCGGCAACATGCGCCGACCACGACGCTACTGCCGACGCCTGCTGCGGGCCTTCTACATGTCCGCCATGGTCGCCGCCCGCTGCTGCCCCACGTCCAAGGCTTTCTACGACCGGAAGAGAGCTGAGGGCAAAGGCCACCGACAGGCCGTCATCGCCCTCGCGCGCCGCCGCCTGAACGTCCTGTGGGCTCTCATACGGGACGGCCGCACCTTCCAGATCACCGCGCCGCCGAGCCCGGTCGCGCTGGACTGACACGCTCACAGCGAGTCACCGCACGGGCTTGACAACTTCATTGGGAATCCTTTCAACGCCTGAAGACCTGGAAGACCTCCCGCGATCCGGACTATGCGGTGAAGAAAGCGCGCGTCGAGCACCTCTACGCGATCGCCGACGGCGAGGTCATACCCGAAGACGGTGAACCTGAGGTCATCTTCTGCGTGGACGAGTTCGGGCCGCTCAACCTGGTGCCCCACCCGGGCCGGCAATGGGCTGAACGCGGCGGCAAGCACAAGAGCACCGACCGTGAACCACGCCGCAGGCGGCGGGCGACCTATAACCGCTACGGCGGAGTGCGGCACCTGTTCGCCGCCCTGGACCTGGCCAAGGACAAGTTCTACGGCCACATCAAGCCGATCAAGAGGCGGACACAGTTCCTCGAGTTCTGCCGCTACCTGCGCACTCTCTACCCGTCGACGGTGCGGATCGCGATCGTCTGCGACAACTTTTCCCCGCATCTGACCACGAAGAGGTGCCAACGAGTCGGCACCTGGGCCGCGGCTAACAACATCGAGATCGCCTACACCCCGACGAACTCCTCGTGGCTCAACCGGATCGAGGCCCAGTTCACGGCCCTGCGATACTTCACCCTCGACGGCACCGACCATGCCAGCCACAAGGAACAGGGCAGCATGATCCGCCGCTACATCATCTGGCGAAACCGCCACGCCGACGACCAACGCCTACGCGCCGTCGTCAACAGGGCAAACGTTGCCTGATCCGGCACTAGTAGATCGTCGCGGCTAAGTGTCGTTCTGGTTGCTGGAGTTGGGCAGAATCTCCCTGTCGCTTCCTTTCGGCCGTCAGGGGTGCTGTGTCTTCGCAGAAGAAGTATCCGGTTGCGTTGAGCGTCGAAGATCGTCAGGCGTTGGTGCGGGTGACGACGACGGGGGTCCGCAGCGCGTCGATGATCAGGCGGGCGAGGGTGCTGCTCGTGCTGGACACGTTGGCCGGCGAGGTCGCTCCGCGGGCGGTGATCGCGGAGCGGGTCGGGGTCTCGTGCGACTCGGTCCGCCTGATCTCGAAGCGGTACGCGGAGACCGGCGGCGATGTGTGGGCCACGGTCGGCCGGAAGGAACGCGCCCTGCCGCCGGTGGCTTCCCCGGTGACCGGTGAGGTCGAGGCCAGGCTGATCGCGCTGGCCTGCTCGACTCCGCCCAAGGGACACGCCCGGTGGTCGCTGCGCCTGCTGGAGAAGCACGTCGCGCTGATCGAGGACATCCCGGATCTGGACCACTCCACGATCGGCCGGGTGTTAAAAAAACGGAACTGC
>NZ_JARGEE010000101.1:0-24202 GCF_033794485.1 Streptomyces sp. MB09-02B | reverse complement strand
AACCCCCGCACCTGAACCCCCGCCCACGATCACGCCCTCTCGCCTAGTCGGACTACGCCCCGCACACTGGCCGGAGGCAACCGTTTCGGCGAAGGGGGAAGCGTGATGCGGGACAGCCACCGGGGGGAGGCCGAACGGCTGTTGGTCCGGGCGGTCGAGGAGGAGGTCCGCAGATCGGGCGGCCGTACCGACGGAGTGGTCCTGCTCGGCCGCGCCCGCGCATCCCTGGACTCGATGGCGCAGAACGCGGCCGAGGAGTACGAGACGTACACCCGCGCCCTGGACGAGTCCGAGGCCGGCCGCCCCACCTTCCGGCAGCGCTACGCGAAGGAGGGCTCCGGCACTCCCCTGCTGGTCGCGGCCGTCGCCGCCGGTACGGCGGTGGTGGCCGACCTCTCCTTCGGCGTCGACCCCGGCACCGCCGTGAGCACCGGCGTGATCGTCGGCATCGCGAGTGCCGTGGCCACGGTCCTGAAGGTCACCGCCTCCCACCTCCCCGCCGCCCACCACCACGCGGGCGCCCTGGGCCAGCCCGGCGGCCCCGAGCAGTTGCGGCTGCAGTGGCTGACGGCGCTGGAGGTACGCGGCATACGCCCGTTCCTCGACCAGCAGCGCGTCCTCGCCGCGTCCACGGCGACGGCCAAGAAGAAGGCGCCCCAGCTGCGCGGTGCCGACAAGAGCGCGGCGGCCCGGCGGCGCAACGTGCTGGAGCAGTCGTTCGCCCAACTCCCCGAGTCCGACGACCGGTTCGCGGGCCGACGGACGGAGATGGGGAAGATCCGCCAGTGGGTGCAGGCGGCCCGCGCGGAGACCGAGACCCGGCCGACCGTCGTCGTGCTGCACGGCGCGTCCGGCTCCGGCCGCACCGCCCTCGCCGTCCGCGCCGCCCATGAACTGCGGGACTACTTCCGGGGCGCCTGTGTGGTCGATCTGCGCGCCGACAGCCCCCAGGAGCCGCCGCTGTCGACCCGGGACGCGCTGATGCATCTGCTGAATCGGCTCGGCGCGCCCCGCGACCAGCTGCTCTTCCGTGAGCGGACCTCCCAGGACCAGCAGGTCAAACGGCTCAGCGAGCTGTACCACCAGCACCTGGCGGCCCTGCCGGTGACCATCGTCCTGGACGACGCCTCCGACCCCGAGCAGGTCCGTGCCCTCGTCCCCGAGCGCTCCGACAGCCTGGTCCTGGTCACCGCCCGCTCCCCGCTCGCCCTGCCCGCCGACCTGCCCGCCTGGGTTCACCGGCTCCCGGTCGAGGCGCTCGACGCCGAGGGCACGCACGAACTGCTGAGCACGGCGGCCCAGGACGGCGCGGCGCTGTCGGCGGGAGCAGTCGCGGGCGCCGCCGCCGGCACGGGCGTGGGCACGGGCGCCGCCGCGGGCGGGGGCGGCGCCGCCGGAACGTCCTCGGGAGCGCGCTCCGGCTCGTACGACACCGCATCCGTCGCCCGGATCCGGCACCTGTGCGGCGGTCTGCCGCTCGCCCTGCGCATCGCCGGCTCGTCCCTCGGCCCGCGCACGCCCGACCGGCTGGCCACCGACCTGGGCGCGTACGGCCCGGTCGAGCCGATCGAGAGGGCCCTCTGGCTCCGCTACACCGACCAGTCGGAGCCCTCCCGCAAGCTGCTGCGGCGCCTGGCGCTGGCGGGACGGGCCTCGCTGGGCGCGGCGGCGGCAGCCTCGCTCCTCGCCACCGACGAGACGGAGGCGACCCGTCACCTCACCGCGCTCGCCCGCGCGGGCCTGATCGACCACGTCCACGGCAACCGCTACCGACTGCACGACCTGGTCCGCGCCTTCGCCCACGCCCGCCTCCTCGACGAGGAGGAACCGAGCGAGCGCACGGCCGCGCAGGAACGCCTCATCGTCACGTACGCGGACCTGGCCGACTCCGTCCTGCGCCTGGTCGACGGCAACATGTCGACCCGCTCGGACCGCTTCGGCCAGCACGGCTTCGTGTCGCTGGAGGAGGCGCTGCGCTGGCTGGACGACGAGACCAGCTTCATCACCTCCACGCTCCGGCACGCGGAGGGCGTCAACGAGGCGGCTGTGCTCAGCCTCCTGGGCGCCCTGTGCGACTACTGCCTGCTGCGCGGCGACCTCTACCGCCTCGGCGAGCTCAACGAGCTGGCCCAGTCGGTGGACCAGGGCCTGCTGACCCGCTCGGTCCAGTGGCGTACGGGTATCGCGGCCCGTCAGCTGGGCGAGCTGGACAAGTCGCGTACGACACTGGCGTCCGTGGTCAACCTGTACATGGAGACGAACCACGACGCGGGCGCCGCCCGTGCCCTGTGCTCCCTCGGCATCACCCTCCACCACCAGGGCAATCTGACCGAGGCGGCGGAGAAGCTCCTGGAGGCCCTGCAGATGCAGTCGACCGCCGAGCTGGCGGCGGACCGCGCGTGGACGATGCACGCCCTCGCTGCGGTGGAGCGCGACCGCTCCCATCTGGCGGACTCCCTGGACCTGTTGACCCGCGCGCTGGTCCTGCACCGACAGCAGGAGTCCCTGCACGGCGAGGGCTGGGCCTACTACCAGCTGGGCCAACTGCTGCTGCGCATGGGCGAGATACCGCGTGCGGAGACCGAACTGCGCACGGCACTGGACCTGTTCGGCCGTACCCGGGACCCCCGGGGCGAGGCCTGGTCGATGACGCAGCTGGCCCGCGCCCGCCTCGTCGCAGGCGACCCCTCCGCCGCCGTCGACGGGCTGCGGCAGGCCCTCTCCCGTCACCGCGACAACGAGGACGCGCGCGGCGGGGCCTGGTCCGGCTACTACCTGGGCCAGGCCCTGGAGGAGACCGGCAACCTCGACCAGGCGGTCCGTGAGCTGGAGCGCTCCCGCACGATGTTCTCCCGGATGCGGGACGTGTACGGCCTGGCCTGCGCCCGCCACCACTCGGCCCGTGTCACCCGCGACCAGCGCGCCGTGCAGACCGGTTCGCTGCGCAACTCCGGCTTCGCCCGTCAGCTCCTCGTCGACGCGCGCGCCGACTTCCAGCGCATCGGCGTCGCCCACGGGGAGGCCTGGACCTGCCTGGAGCTGGCGGTCGTGGACGCGGGCAACAACCGCACCCCCCAGGCGCTGGCCCTCTGCGAGGAGGCCACCCGTCTCTTCGCCTCCTACGGCGACCGCCGCGGCGAGGACTGGGCCCGCTTCCTCAAGTGCACCCTGCTGCCCTACGCGGCTCCCGGCGGCGTGGAGATCGGCACCGCCGTCGCCCAGGAGGACCTGGCCCACCTCTCCCGCACGGACCACCCGCTGCGTGACGAGAAACTCACCGAGTACATCGAGGCCTACCAGCTCCTCCTGGAGCGGGGCGTCAACCTGGAGAGCGGCTGGCGGGCCTGGACCCTCGGCATGGTGCCGAACCGGCACGCGCGCGAGGTGATGGGGGTGCCGGTGTCGGGCGGGCACGGGTGAGTGTGCGGCCCGACGGGGCACGGCCACGACAGGGCGTGACCGCGCGGCACCTCCCCGGTGTCACGCGGTCCGCCCCTCGATCCGGCGAGGCGGTCAGCCCTTCGCCGTGGTCGTCTTCCCGGCCACGTCCGTCGCCGTCTCCTCGACGGAGGCCTCCGGGCCCGGCGACTCCTTGAAGTCGACCTTGCCCATGTGCTTGTTCATGGACTTCATCAGGCCCCAGACGGCCAGGGCCATCACCGCGAAGACGATGAAACCGAGGACGCCGGGGGTGACCTTGTCCTCGTCCACCTCCTTGGCGAAGGAAACGAGGTGTGTGACTGCCAGGCTTACGCTCATGCCTGGCATTGTCCCCCAGGGCTAGCGGATGCCCGCAAAGAGGTCGTCCTCCGGGAGCGAGGTGCCCACGAGGGACTTCGCGAGCTCGTACTCCTCGGTCGGCCAGACCTCCTTCTGGATCTCCATCGGGACCCGGAACCAGCCGCCGTCGGGGTCGATCTGTGTGGCGTGGGCGATGAGGGCCTTGTCACGGATCTCGTAGAACTCGGCGCAGGGCACATGCGTGGTGAGGGTGCGGTCCTTGTGGTCGGACTCGTCCCAGCGCTTGAGCCACTCACCGTACGGGGACTCCATGCCGCGCTCCAGCAGCGCGTGGTGCAGCGCCTCGGTGCGGGGGCGGTTGAAGCCCTGGTTGTAGTACAGCTTCTGCGGCTGGTACGCCGGGCCGTACTCGGCCTCGGGGTACTGCTCGGTGTCCGCCGCGCCCTCGAACGCCACCATCGAGATCTTGTGGGTCATGATGTGGTCGGGGTGCGGGTACCCGCCGTTCTCGTCGTAGGTGGTGATCACCTGGGGACGGAACGCGCGGATCTTCCGGACCAGCTCGCCGGCCGCCTTGTCGACGTCCTCCAGGGCGAAGCAGCCGTCGGGAAGGGGCGGCAGGGGGTCGCCCTCCGGGAGTCCGGAGTCGACGAAGCCGAGCCACTCCTGGCTGACACCCAGGATCTCGCGGGCCTCGTCCATCTCCTTCTTGCGTACCTCGTGAATGTGCTCCTCGATGTACTTGTCGCCCTGCAGTTTCGGATTGAGGATGGAGCCGCGCTCCCCGCCCGTGCAGGTCACGACCAGCACGTCCACCCCCTCGGACACATACTTCGCCATGGTGGCCGCACCCTTGCTCGACTCGTCGTCGGGGTGTGCGTGCACGGCCATCAGTCGCAGCTGGTCAGTCAAGACTCATTCCCTCGTAAGTCGGCGCCCGGCCTGAACGATCGGTGACTCGGCCCGGCGCGATCCGGTGAGTCCATACTGCCGCCCCGCTCGGACACCCGTGTGGGGCGGCCGTCAGGCGCTGGGCGGGGGGCTTCTATAGTGACGGCATCGGGGGGCGCGATATTCCCGGTCCGGATCGAAAGAGGGCGACCATGACGACGGCGAGCACGCGGCCTCCCGAGGGGCGCTACGGCCGCTCCGCGGACGAGCGCGCCGACCGCAAGCTCATGGTCGTCGGCACGGTCCTGGGCGCGGCACTGCTCGTCCTCGCCGGCTGGTTCGCCTACCACTACGTCGCCGGCAACAGGATCAGCGTCGAGGTCTACACCTTCGATACCTCGGCCACCTCGGTGAAGGTGCACCTCAAGGGCGACAAGGACGCCGGTGTGGAGGGCTACTGCACCGTGCGCTCCCAGTCCGAGGACGGCGCCGAGGTGGGCCGGGCGGACTTCCGTTTCGACGCCGAGACCACGGACATCGATCAGGTCGTCACCCTGAAGACGACGGCGCGCGGCACCACCGCCGAGCTGCTCGGCTGCCACGCCGACTGAACGCGACCCTGACCTGCGTCGACGTAGCGCTTGTGGTTTATGTCCTCCCCCTTCCGCCGCTGAATTGTTAGGCTCGTGGTTTCGCCCACTCGTGAAGGAACAATCTTCTGGGTAGGGCGATGCTTTGTATTCCAGTACCTACGAGGAGCACCTGTGACCCAGACCAGCGAGAACGTCACCTGGCTGACCCAGGAGGCGTACAACCAGCTCAGGGCCGAGCTGGATCACCTGATGGGTCCTGCGCGCACGGAGATCGCCGCCAAGATCGCGGCCGCGCGCGAGGAAGGCGACCTGCGCGAGAACGGCGGGTACCACGCGGCCAAGGAGGAGCAGGGCAAGCAGGAGCTCCGTGTGCGCCAGCTGACCCAGCTCCTGGAGAACGCGAAGGTCGGCGAGGCGCCGGCGTCGGCGGACGGCGCGGTGGCTCCCGGCATGGTCGTGACGATCGCCTTCGACGGCGACGAGGACGACACCGTGACCTTCCTGCTCGCCTCCCGGGAGTACGCCAGCTCCGACATCGAGACCTACTCGCCGCAGTCCCCGCTCGGCTCGGGCGTGATCGGCAAGAAGGTCGGCCAGGACGCCCAGTACGAGCTGCCGAACGGCAAGTTCGCCTCGGTGAAGATCCTCAAGGCCGTGCCCTACCAGAGCTGACCGCGTCCATCCCTCGACCCAGGGCCCCCGGCACCCCTTCGGTGCCGGGGGCCCGACTTCGCGGCCTCAGTCGATGACGGTGTAACCCGCCTGACGCAGGGCGAGGTTGACCTCGGCGCAGTGCTTCGGGCCCCTCGTCTCCAGGTGTAGTTCGACCTCCACCTCCGTGAGCCCGAGCCGGGGGTCGGTCCGTACGTGGCTCACGTCCAGGACGTTGGCGTCGACCGCCGACAACACCCCGAGGAGCGTCGCGAGGGCGCCGGGGCGGTCGGTGAGGCGGAGACGTACCTGCAGGTAGCGGCCACCGGCGGCCATGCCGTGGCGCAGGATGCGCTGCATCAGCAGCGGGTCGACGTTGCCGCCGGAGAGCACCGCGACGACCGGCCCCTCGAAGGCCCCCGGGGCGCTCAGCAGGGCCGCGACGGGGCTGGCGCCTGCCGGTTCCACCACCAGCTTGGCCCGCTCCAGGCAGAGCAGCAGGGCGCTGGAGAGGTCGTACTCCGAGACCGTGCGGACCTCGTCCACCAGGTCGGCCACGATCGCGAACGGCACGTCGCCGGGCCGTCCGACCTTGATGCCGTCGGCCATCGTCGCCGGGTTGTCGACCGCGACCGGCCGTCCGACGGCCAGCGAGGGCGGATACGCGGCGGCACCCTCCGCCTGGACGCCGATGACCCGCACGTCCGGCCGCAGCGCCTTCACCGCGACCGCGATGCCGGCCGCGAGCCCTCCGCCGCCGACCCCGACGACGATCGTGCGCGCCTCCGGGCACTGCTCCAGGATCTCCAGGCCGACCGTGCCCTGACCCGCGATGACGTCGGGGTGGTCGAACGGGTGGATGAACACCGCGCCGGTCTCGGCCGCGTACTCCTGGGCCGCGGCCAGCGTCTCGTCGACCACCGTGCCGTGCAGCCGCACCTCGGCGCCGTACTCCTCGGTCGCGCTGATCTTCGGCAGCGGGGCGCCCTTCGGCATGAAGACCGTGGAACGCACCCCGAGCAGGGAGGAGGCGAGGGCGACCCCCTGGGCGTGGTTGCCGGCGCTCGCGGCGACGACACCGGCGGCGCGCTCCTCGGGCAGCAGACCCGCGATCCGGACGTACGCGCCGCGCAGTTTGAACGAGCCCGTCCGCTGGAGGTTCTCGCACTTGAGGTGCACCGGCGCGCCGACGAGCTGCGACAGATGCCTGCTGCCCTCCATCGCGGTGACACGTGAGACGCCGGTAAGCATCTTCTGGGCGCCTCGCACGTCGTCGAGCGTCACCACCGGAAAGGAGTCAGCCGTGCTGTAGCTCATGACCACCAGTCTCGCAGTTCACAGCGGTGGAACGCGGGTGTGACCAAGGCGCGGGACGGGTTTCAGTGGCGCCGGTACACCCCGCGCCCGGTCCGCGTACTCTGTCCCCCAACCCAGCGCCCCACGCATGAATTGAGCCTTTGGCCATGCCCACAACACCTGAAATGTCGATGGACATGACGACCGTCGGTGACACCGGTCTTCTCGACACGCTGCAGCACGAGGTCGCGGTGTTCGCGCGCCGTGCCGAACAGACCCGGCTCGGCGGCGTCGGGCAGGTGCGCAACTCCATGGACCGTGCCGCGTACCTGCTGCTCAACCGCCTCGACAAAGAGGGCCCGATGGGTGTCAAGGCGCTCGCGGCGAGCATGGGGATCGACTCCTCGACGGTCACCCGTCAGGTGGCTCCGCTCGTGGACACCGGACTCGTCAAGCGCACCTCGCACCCGGAGGACGGCCGGGCGGTGGTGCTCCAGCTGTCGCCCCGCGGGCTCGCCCGCCTTGAGGAGGTACGTTCCTCCAGGCGTCAGCTGATGGCCGAACTCACCCAGGACTGGGACCCCGAGGAGCGCGAGGCGTTCTGCTCCCTCCTCACCCGTTTCAACACGGCGCTCTCCACCCGCATGGCGGCGGCGCCGGAGGCACCGTCGCCCTCCTGACCGCGCCGTCGCCCTCCTGAGCCGTCCCGAGTCGTCGCCCTCCTGAGCCGCTGCCCTCCTGACCCTTGACCGGGCCCCCGCTCCTGGCCTCATATGAGATCGGGCCCTGTTCCCCTCAGGGCCGGGCCTCAGGCGGGAGGCGTGGTGCGAGATCGGCATGTGGCCCAAGGCGCCCGCCGGGCCCAGGAGTTCGAGGCGTTCGTCGCGGGTGCGGCGGGGCGGCTGCTGCGGACCGCCACCCTGCTCACGGCGGAGACGCCGGACGACAACCCGCGCGCGCGGCGGCTGCTGACGCAGGCCCTCGCCCACACGTACGCCACGTGGGACCGGTTGCGCGGTGAGGACCCCTACGACCGGACCCGTCAGCAACTGGCCCTGCGTTTCGCGCGCGCGGCGTGGCACCACCACGCTCTCTTCCGCCACGCGCGCGGGGGCGTCCTGCGCGTCCTCGGCCCCCAGGAGCGGCTGATCCTGGTGCTCCGGCTCTACGAGGGGGTCGCCGAGGAACAGACGGCGGCGCTCCTCGGGCTGCCCGTCGAGCGGGTACGGACGATCTGTCTGCGCGCGATGGCGACCGTCCTGCATCCCCCGCGCGGGGCCGCCGCCGAGAAGGTGGTGGAGGTGGCGCCGTCATGAGCCTGCGGGAGCGTGAGTCGGCCGTACGGCTGATCCTGGAGCGCGGGCCGGTCCAGGTGCCGCCCGACCTGTGTACGGCGGCGATGCGGCGCGGCGGGCGCATGCTGCGGCGCCGGAGGGTGGCCCGCCGTCTGCTGTGGCTGGTGCTGACGGTGGCCGTGGTCGCGTTCTTCGTGTGGGCCCTGACGACCCGCCCCTGGGTGGAGCCGCCGTCGACGACGACCCCACCGGTGATCGACTGGTGAGCGACCGGTGGCCGCGACCGGGAACGGTCGCGGCCTGGGCCGGGGCCTAGCCCAGGGCCTGCTGGAGGTCCGCCAGGAGGTCGTCGACGTTCTCGATGCCCACCGAGAGGCGGACGAGGTCGGCGGGTACCTCCAGGGCCGAACCGGCGGCCGAGGCGTGCGTCATGCGTCCCGGGTGCTCGATCAGGGACTCGACACCGCCCAGTGACTCGCCGAGGGTGAACACCCTGGCGCGGTCGCAGACCTCGACGGCCGCTTCCTCGCCCCCCGTGACCCGGAACGACACCATGCCGCCGAACGCCTTCATCTGCTTGGCGGCGACCTCGTGCCCGGGGTGCTCGGGCAGGCCCGGGTAGAGCACGCTCGACACGCGCGGGTGCCGGGTCAGCATGTCGGCGACCTTGGTGGCGTTCTCGCTGTGCCGGTCCATGCGGACGGCGAGCGTCTTGGTGCCGCGCAGCACCAGCCAGGAGTCGAAGGGCCCGGCGACCGCGCCCATCGCGTTCTGGTGGTACGCCAGTTCCTCGCCCAGTTCCTGGTCGTCGACGATCAGGGCGCCGCCGACGACGTCGGAGTGGCCGCCCATGTACTTGGTGAGCGAGTGCACGACGACGTCCGCGCCGAGCGCGAGCGGCTGCTGGAGGTAGGGGGTGGCGAAGGTGTTGTCGACGACCAGCTTCGCGCCGGCCTCGCGGGCGACCTGGGCGACGGCCGGGATGTCGGTGATCCCGAGCAGCGGGTTGGAGGGGGTCTCCACCCAGACGACCTTCGTCTTGGGGGTGATGGCGGCGCGGACGGCCGCCGGGTCGGAGGTGTCGGCGACGGACCAGTCCACGCCCCACCGGGAGACGACCTTCGCGAAGAGACGGAACGTGCCGCCGTACGCGTCGTTGGGGATGACCACGTGGTCGCCGGGGCTGAGCAGCGTACGCAGCAGGCAGTCCTCGGCGGCCAGCCCGGACGCGAAGGCGAGGCCGCGGCGGCCGCCCTCCAGGGCGGCGAGGTTCTCCTCCAGCGCGGTGCGGGTGGGGTTGGCGCTGCGGCTGTACTCGTAGCCGCCGCGCAGGCCTCCTACGCCGTCCTGCTTGAAGGTCGAGACCTGGTAGATCGGCGGGACGACGGCGCCGGTGAGGGGATCCGCGGTGTTGCCGGCGTGGATCGCGAGGGTCTCGAAGTGTTGGCTGGTGTGGGTGTCGCTCATGGGTATCGAGCCTAAGCGCTCGGCGCCACCGCCGGGCGCCTCATGGGGTGGGGGGTTGCCGGCGGTTGGCGACAGCGGGTGCGTCGTGGCCGCCCGCGCAGTTCCCCCGCGCCCCTGGCCATGCCGCGAGCAGCGGAGTTATCCACAGGACGCCGACCGGGTTGCGCGATTGTCGGCGGCGTCTGGAACCCTTGGGGCATGGAGATTCTCTGGGTCCTGATGGCGATGCTCATGATCGGGTTCGTGGCGTGGCCGATCGTGGCGCGGCGGCGGGCCGGTATTCAGCAGGTCGAGGCGGGGCATCCGGACGCGGCGGACCCGGCGAACTACGGGTTCGTGCGCCAGGAGCTGCTGGACGTGCGCTTGCCGGGTCCCGACCAGGATCTGCTGGACGTGCTGGACGTGGTGCAGCGCTCCCAGGACCACCGCGCGGCGATGCAGCTGCTGGCCGTTACGGACGCGGTCGGCGAGGTCAGATGGCAGCGGGTGCAGGCGTTCGCGGGCGCGGCGGCGCTGGAGCTGGCGCAGCGTCCCGGTGGGGTGGGCGAGACGCCGGGCGGCCAGTGGCTGCGGGTGTGGCGCGCGGAGGCCCCCAAGGACGCGGGCGGCGCGGCGGTGCACGCGGAGTTCCTGGTGCAGCAGGCGTGGCGGACGTCGACGCCGGGCACGGACGACTTCCGGATCATCATGGAGGAGGCCAGGTCGGCGTGTGGTGACGCGGCGCTGCTGGCCCCCGGTGACCCGATCCCGTACATCATCGAGCTGTCGGTGGCGCGCGGGCTGCGGTACTCCCGCGAGGAGTTCGAGCAGCTGTGGCTGCGGATTCTCGACCGGGCCCCGGCGCACATGGGCGCGCACCTGGCGGCCCTGCACTACTGGTGCGAGAAGTGGCACGGCTCGCGGGAGCTGGCGTACTCCTTCGCGGAGGCGGCCGCCGCCCGGGCCCCGCAGGGTTCGCTCCTGGCGGCCATGCCGCTCTTCGCGGTCTTCGAGCACCTGCCCGAGGTGAACCTGGTGCAGGGTTTCTACGAGAGCGAGGTCGTCACCAAGGCGATCCACGGCGCCCTGTTCGCGGTGCACGCCGCGCGTCCCGACGACCCGATGCTGGCCCATGTCCGCCATCTGCTGATCCTCTTCCTGGTCCGCTCCGAGCGCTGGTCCGAGGCCATGAACCAGCTCGTCCACGTCGACGGCCACGTGGGCGCCCTCCCCTGGACCCTCACCTCGGACCCGGCGGCGGACTACGCGATATACCGGGCGCTGGCGGTGGCGGGGTACGAGGCGAACGGCGGCAGTCCTGCGACGCTCCTGCACTGACCGGGCCGGACGCCCGCCCCGGCCCCTCCAGTAAGCCCTTGCAACCCCGCACACCCGTGCGAAATACTCCGCCCCTCACACCTTTGGTCATGGACACGTCCTAGATCAACCATTTTCACCGTATATGCGATCGTTCGCGATCTTTCCGTGGGGGGAAACCTGCCCAATGGGCGCGACCCTGCGCGCACTGCGCGCCCTCGTGCTGCTCGCCGGCTTCTATCTGCTCGGCGTCATCCTGCTCGCGGCGCTCGCCGGCGCCGACTACCTGCTCCACCTGCACGCCCCGTCCGGCGTCGCCGCCAAGCTGTACGTGGTCTCCGTACTGCTCGCGATCCCCCTGGTCCGCGGTCTGTTCATGCTGCGGACGCCGAAGGGCGAGGAACCGCCCGGCCTGCCGGTGACGGAGGCCGACGAGCCCGAACTGTGGCGGACCGTACGGGAGTTGGCCGACCAGGTCGGCACCCGCGCGCCCTCCCGGATCGTCCTGACGGCCGACGTCAACGCCGCGGTCGCCGAGGACGCCCGGCTGCTCGGCCTGCTGCCCGGCCCGCGCCGCCTCTACCTCGGCGTCCCCCTGCTCCAGGGCCTGACCGAGGCGCAGCTGCGCGCGGTCCTCGCCCACGAGCTGGGCCACTACTCGAACTCCGACACCCGGCTCGCCGCCCTCACCGTGCGGGGCCGCGCCCAGGTGCTGCGCACCGTCCGGCACTTCGAGGAGCGGGCCGACAAGAGCGCCGGACGCGAGCGGGCCCGGCAGGAGAAGAAGAACGCCAAGGCCGCGGCCAAGGGGAAGAAGACCCGGGAGATCGACACCCGGCACGTGGGCGTCACGTACCGCGCGATGGCGAAGATCTACATCGGCTACGCCAAGCTGTACATCCGCGCCACGCTCGCCGGTTCCCGCCGCCAGGAGTACGCCGCCGACCTCGCGTCCGTGCGTATCGCCGGCCGGGACGCCACCGCGTCGGCGCTGCGCGAGATACCGGCGCTGGACGCCGCGTTCGACTTCTACATGAACAGCTACGCCACCCTCGGCGCCGAGGCCCGGCTGATGCCGCCGCGCGGCGAGTTCTTCGGCGGCTACGGCCGGATGCTCTCCGCCCGCCAGCTCGAACTGGTCGGCCTGCGCACCGACCTGCCGACCGAGCCGGCCTCCCCCTACGACTCGCACCCGCCCATCGCCGACCGGGTCGAGCGGATCGAGGCGCTGCCCGCCGACGGCCGCGCGGACGAGGCCAGGGGCGCGGCACTCGGCCTGCTCGCCGACCCCGACCGGACCCTCGCGGCGCTGGAGGACGCGGTCCTCACCGAGAACGTGCTGGGGTTCCGGCGCACCGGCGACTGGCAGGAACTGCTCGACGGTTCGATGGTCGCGAACTTCGCCTCCCTCGACACACCGCTGCACCGGGCGCTCGCCATGTACACCAAGGGCCACCCGAGGCTCGCCGCGCTGCTCAAGGTGATCGACGACGGTCAGCTGTGGCAGCTGGCGCGGCGGCTGCCCCTGTCCGACCAGGCGGCCGAGGCGCAGGGCCGGGCCTTCCGTGAGTTCGTGCGGCCCGCGCTGGCCGACGCGCTGCAGAGCATGGTGCTGGCCGAGCTGAGCGCCCACTCCCGGCTGAGCTGGGAGTTCTCCTGGTCGGAACCGGCCGCGGCGCGGTTGGCGCCCGCACCGGACGGCACGGAGAGCGACCTCGGCGAGGCGATCGAGGCGGCCGTCGCCGACCACCCCGACACCCGCCCGCTGCGCACGCTGCTGCCCACTCCCCAAGGCCCCGCCGCCCGAGAAACGGACGCACCGCGATGACCGTACTGCTGTGGATACTGGCCGTCCTGGCGGTACCGACCCTGCTCTTCGGGCTCTGGATCGCCGGGGTGTTCCTCAAGGAGTTCTTCCGCCCCAGCGGCGACGTCGACCCGGACGTCGCCGAGGCGATGGGGCTGCTGCCGGCCGAGCGGCAGAACACCGAGTACGCGGGCCCGCTCCCGACAGGGGTGGACTCCGCACTCGCGGCCGTGCGGGGCGGCGACTGGAAGGCGGCCGCCAAGCTGATGCACGACACCGGCCGGGACTGGGAGCGCCGATCCTCCGCCGCGTATCTGCTGGCGGAGATCGCGGCCAAGGAGGACGACTGGCTGCTCGCCTGGGAGGCGGACCGTCCCGACGACCCGGACGCCGCCGTCGTCCGGGCCCGCAGCACGGTCATCCTGGCCTGGGACCTGCGCGGCGGGAAACGGGCCAAGTACACGACCAGTGAGCAGTTCGGCGGCTTCCACCGGATGCTGGAACGTTCCCGCGAGGAGATCGGCAGGGCGGCGGCGCTCAACCCCGACGACCCCACGCCGTTCATCACCGAGATCTGGGTCGCGCTCGGGCTCGGCTATCCGCACGCCGAGATGGACCGGCTCTGGACGGAGATCACCGCCCGGGCGCCGCACCACTACGAGGCCCACTTCTCGGCACTGCAGTACTGGTGCGCGAAGTGGCGGGGCTCGGAGAAGCTGGCGACGGAGTTCGCCGAGCGGGCGGCGGCGAAGGCGCCCCTGGGCGGCCTGCTCACCGTCCTGCCGCTGGTCGCGCACTTCGAGCACGACACGTCGGACGACGCGGAGGCGGACCGTACCCCGAAGATGATCGGCCGGGTGGACGCCGGTCTCGCGGACGCCGCGGCGGCCGACCCGACCCACCCCCGTCTCCCGGAACTCCGGCACCTGCTCGCGTACTACCTCGCCCTCCAGGACCGCGACGACGCGGCGCTCGAACAGTTCAAGCTGGCCGACGGGTACGTCAACGCGCTGCCGTGGCGCTATCAGGGAGACGGCGAGGCGATGGCCGCGTACTACTGCCGGATCCGCAACGCGTCGGCGCAGGTGGTGGCGGCGTCCTCAACCGACTGAGCGGGCGACTCCGGGCCCAGGGCTCGGGGCCCAGGGCTGGCACAGCCCGGCGGCGGAGCCTCCGCTCCTTCCGCCGGGCCGTCTCGCGGTCAGCCCTCCGTACGGGCGGGCAGCCGCCATCCCGGGCGCGGGAAGTGGCAGGTGTAGCCGTCCGGGTAACGCCGCAGGTAGTCCTGGTGCTCGGGCTCGGCCTCCCAGAAGGGCCCGACCGGCTCCACCTCGGTGACGACCTTGCCCGGCCACAGGCCGGAGGCGTCCACATCCGCGATCGTGTCCTCGGCGATCCGCTTCTGCTCGTCGTCCACGTAGTAGATCGCCGAGCGGTAGCTGAGGCCGATGTCATTGCCCTGGCGGTTCTTGGTGCTCGGGTCGTGGATCTGGAAGAAGAACTCCAGGAGCGCGCGGAAGTCGGTCCTCGCAGGGTCGAAGAGGATCTCGATGGCCTCCGCGTGCGTGCCGTGGTTCCGGTACGTGGCGTTCGGCACGTCACCCCCGGTGTATCCCACCCGGGTCGCCGTCACGCCCGGGAGCCGGCGGATCAGATCCTGCATCCCCCAGAAACATCCGCCCGCCAGCACGGCCCTCTGCGTCTGCGCGGTCATTGCGACCCTCCCATACAGTCAGCTCGGTGACTCGGCGTACTCGTCTCGCACACCGCCGCCCTCCGATGCCCACCGTCCTCAACGCGCGAGCACTCCAGGCGATTCCGGGCCGGTCCTGTTGCTGTGCCGGTCCTGTTGCTGTGCCGGTCCTGTTGTCGTGCAGGTCTTGTTGCCGTGCTGGTCCTGTCGTGCGGCATGGAGAGAAGCGCACGGCCCCTCAGGGGCCGTGCCCGCCGCCCTGCGGCTCGAACTCCGCCAGCATCCGTTCCAGGGCCGCCTGGTCCGGGCCCGTGAAGGGCGGGGCGTCCGGGGCCGTGGTGAGGGTGTCGAGGAGGGACCCGGTGATACCCGCCGCCGGGGGCAGGTGGGTCGAGAGGACCAGATCGGGCTTGCGGTCCTTCAGCGGCTGCATGGTCGCGAGGTACTTGTCCATGTCGACCGTCCTGACCCACGGGCTGTCCACCGTTGCCCAGAGCAGCTGGGCGGTGCGCAGATCGTCGACGGCGATGTCCCGGACGTCGCCTGCCTGGGCGAGGCCGGCCGTGGGAAGCGGCGCGCCGAAGCAGTCGGAGCTGAAGCAGACACCGGAGAGGTCGTCGAAGAAGCCGACGGTGGCGGGGTTGTCGAACAGCGGCGGACGGAAGCCGGTGAGGGTGCGGTCACCGATGTCCATCGTCTCGCCGGGGTTCAGGAGGTAGCAGCGGTCGAGGGGCAGCGGACGTTCGCAGGAGAGGATCCCCGCGCCGACGAAGGTCGTCACGACCCGTGCGCCGGGTGCCGCAGCGAGCAGGTCGAAGAGGCCACCCGTGTGGTCCCGGTCGGGATGGGTGAGCCAGATCCAGCACACGTCCTCCGGATCCAGCACCGAGCTGAGCGTCTCGACGAAGTTCCGGTCGGGCAGGCCCAGGCCGGTGTCGACCACGACCGGCTGGGCGGACAGCAGGACGAACGCGTTCACCGGGAGGTGCCCGATCCCCGGCACCTCCAGGCTGTCGGCGAGAACGCTGATGTCCGGACGCAGCCTGTGGACCGTGCCCGGACGGGTCTTCTGCAGGGGCATGTCGCTCACACCTCGTAGGCCCCCCGGGTGGTGATCGCGCGCGGCCGCCTGTGCCTCCCCCGCTCCCTCCATCGTCCGGCCGTACCACGGCGCCCGCATCCGGGCGCCGTGGTGTGCGACGTGCCGCCGCTCAGATCGTCGACGTGTCGATCACGAACCGGTAGCGGACGTCACTCGCCAGCACCCGCTCGTACGCCTCGTTGATCTGGTCCGCGCGGATCAGCTCGATCTCGGCACCGAGGCCGTGCTCGGCGCAGAAGTCCAGCATCTCCTGGGTCTCCCGGATGCCGCCGATGCCGGAGCCCGCGAGGGTCTTGCGGCCGGCGATGACGGAGAAGAGGTTGAGGGCGACGGGCTCCTCGGGAGCGCCGACGTTCACGAAGGCGCCGTCGGTCTTCAGCAGGGAGAGGTAGGCGTCCAGGTTCAGCGGGGCCGAGACCGTCGACACGATGAGGTCGAAGGTGCCCGCCAGCTCCTTGAACGTCGTCTCGTCGCTGGTCGCGTAGTAGTGGTCGGCGCCGAGCTTCAGGCCGTCCTCCTGCTTGCGGAGGGACTGCGAGAGCACGGTCACCTCGGCGCCGAGCGCGTGCGCGAGCTTGACGCCCATGTGACCGAGGCCGCCGAGTCCGACGACGGCGACCTTCTTGCCGGGGCCGGCGTTCCAGTGCTTGAGCGGGGAGTACGTGGTGATGCCGGCGCACAGCAGGGGCGCGGCCTCGTCGAGGGCGATGCCGTCGGGGATGCGCAGGGTGAAGGCCTCGTCGACGACGATCTTCTCCGCGTAGCCGCCGTAGGTGGGCTCGCCGTCCTTGCCGATGGCGTTGTACGTGCCGACGTTGCCCTTGAGGCAGTACTGCTCCAGGCCCGCCTCGCAGTTCTCGCACTCGCGGCAGGAGTCGACCATGCAGCCGACGCCGACCTTGTCGCCCACGGCGAACTTGGTGACGCCGGAGCCGACGGCCTCGACGACACCGGCGATCTCGTGGCCGGGGACCATCGGGAAGATCGCCTCGCCCCAGCCCTCACGGGCCTGGTGGATGTCCGAGTGGCAGATACCGGCGTACTTGATGTCGATCAGAACGTCGAACTCACCGACCTCGCGGCGCTCGATCGTGGTGCGCTCCAGCGGAGCCTTGGCGGCGGGCGCCGCATAGGCGGCAACAGTGGTGGTCATGCCGGAATTCTCCTGATCTTCGTCCCGCATCCGGCCTGCCTTCCGGCCGGCTGCGAGGACCAGCCTGCCCCAGATCCCGAGCGTCACCCAGGTCACGGCTTTACGTACGTCCGCCGGTCCTACCACTGGTGGGGTCAGGCTCACAGGTCTGCGTGGACGTACGACCGTGAATACTTGCCGTATGAACGAACAGCCCCAAGCCGCGCGGGAGCCCCAGGCCGGTCAGGCCGGTCAGGCCGGGGCGCTCGACCGGCGTGCCGAGCTCAGCGAGTTCCTGCGCACCCGGCGGGCCCGGCTGCAGCCGGAGGACGTGGGCCTGCCGACCCTCGGGCGGCACCGCCGGGTTCCCGGGCTGCGCCGGGAGGAGCTGGCACAGCTCGCCGGAGTGTCGGTGGCGTACTACACGCGGCTGGAGCAGGGCAACGGGCGCAACGTGTCGGCGGAGGTCCTCGACTCCATCGCGCGCGCCCTCCGGCTGAGCGACGCGGAGCACGCCCATCTCACGCATCTCGCGAAGCCGAAGGCGCACAAGAAGAAGCGGTCGGCCCGGCCGCAGCAGGTGCGGGGCGCCCTGCGGCAGCTGATCGACAGTCTCGACGGCGTTCCCGCGTACGTCACGGGCCGGCGCTCGGACATCCTCGTGTGGAACCGGATGGCGGCCGTGGTCTTCGGGGACTGGTCGGCGCTGCCGCCGCAGGAGCGGAACTGGGCGCGGATGGTGTTCCTGCGGCCCGACTACCGGGATCTGTACGTCGACTGGGACCAGAAGGCGGCCGACATCGTCAGCTATCTGCGGATGGACGCGGGCTGCCATCCCGACGATCCGCTGCTGTCGGCGCTGGTGGGCGAGCTGTCGGTGAAGAGCGAGGAGTTCCGGCGGCTGTGGGCGACGCACGACGTGAAGGAGAAGAGCCACGGGGTGAAGCGCATGCACCACCCCCTGGTCGGTGAACTCACCCTCTCCTTCGAGACGTTCAGCCTGCCCGACGACCACGAGCAGAGCCTGATCACCTACCACGCCGAACCGGGCTCGCCGTCCGCCGACGCCCTCCGCCTCCTGGCCAGCTGGGGCACGGACGCGACCCGCGCGTCGACGGCGACGCCGTAGCCGGGTGCCACGGCGCCGCCCGCGCGGACGGTCCGGGCCGCGTCCGTCACCTGCCGACGGACGGGGTCCGTTCGTCCGTCACCTGCCGACGGACGCGATCCGTCATCTGCCGAAATAGGCGTCGTGGATCGTCACCGCGGACCGGTTCCCCTTCTTGTCGGTGACCACGGCGCGCAGGGAGACGCTCTTCCCCGCCGCCGGAGCCTTCTGGGTGAACGCGCTGTTCTTCAGGGCGACCTTCGTCCACTTCTTGCCGTCACCGGACACGTACACGGCCAAGGACTTGAGGTTCCCGCCCCTGGCCGCGCCCTGCACGGTGACGCGGACGGTGCCCTCGCTGCCGGCGGGGGCGGTGCTGTCGAGTCCCAGGAACGGGGCGCCGAAACGGACGGTGGAGACCGGGAGTTTCGTGTCACTCGCCGTCTTTCGCGAGGTGAAGGTCCAGCTCGCGTCGATCCGTGAGGCGGCTCTGGCCAGCTCGGCGGAGCGGGAGATCGATGTCGTCAGACGGTAGGTGGCGAGGCCCGCCGGGACCTTGAACTGCCCGGACCCGTCCAGCGCGTCCTCGCGGGAGGCGAGCTTCCGGCCGTCGCGGTGGAGGACCGTCGTGACCTTCTCGTAGAAGGAGGCCCCTGCGTGTCCGTGCCCGTCGGCGAACATCGGCAGCAGGCCGTACAGCTGGTTCCCGTCACGGCGGATGCCGTGGAACCCGGAGATCCTGGGGCCGAAGACGCCGACGTTGAACGTCTGTGCGTACGTCCGGCCCGCCGTGAAGGTGTGGCTGTCGCCGGTCGTGTAGTAGGCGTCCAGGAGCGGGTAGCCCTGGTCGTCCTCGGCGCCGTACTGCTCGAAGTCGAGGCTCCACTTCACGCCGCGCACGGCGGACAGGTGCAGCGTGCGGGTGCCGGGCAGCGGCCGCCGGACGGCGACGGCGGGTGAGCCGGGGCTGTCGGGGAGCCAGGCCCAAGGGATGACGGCGCCCGTCTTCCCCGCCGCGGAGGAGCCCAGGCCGGTCTTCACGGTGGCCAGTTCGCCCTTCTTCCAGTGCCGGGTGAAGCCGGTGGCGAGCCTCGTGACCTTGCCTCCGGTGGCGACGGCGTACTGCTCGGTGTCGCCCCTGGTCCACTGGCCCACCCAGTTCTGGCTGAGCCGGCCACCGCTGGTCTTCGGGCCGAGGTGTGCGGTACGGAACCCCTCGTAGGTGTCGAGCAGCCATCCGAAGGTGTACCCGCTGCCGCCGACCTCCAGGGTGAACTCCGGTGCCGCGAAGGCCGGTTCGGCGGCGGTGTCGGGCACGGTGATGTCCACGGGTTCCGTCGTGCGGGCGTCCAGGGTGAGGGAGGTCTTCCGGTCGACGGTGAGCTTCGGCCGGGACAGCCAGGCCGCTCCCTTGCCGTAGTCCTTCGGGTCCACGACGATCCCGGCGTTGAAGATGTACGTCCCTTCCGGCACCCGCAGCTCGACCGTGCCGTCCTTGTCGTACGGCGTGAACCACGTGCCCTCGGCGAGCCCCGCGATGCCGGTCAGGTCGAGCATGTGGTGCTCGGCGGGCCTGCCCTGCCCGTCGAGCATCTGCAGCGTGACGTCGTACGACTCCTGCTCGCGCTGCACGGCCGCCGCCGTGCGGACGCCCTGGCCGCCGCCCTCGGCGACGACGTACGCCGAGTAGGCCCCGTCGAGGGTGCCGCCGAGCCTGGTGTCGACGGTGACCTTCACGGAGGCCCTGCCGCCCGCCGGGACGGTGACCTTCTTCGCGCCGAGCCGGAAGAAGCCGGCCGGGGCGGGCTTGCCGTTCGGGGCGGTGCCGGCGATCGACAGGCCGAGGGTGACGGCCTTGGTGCCGAGGTTCTCGTAGGTGAGTTCCCGGGTCACCCGCTTGTCGTCGGTGTGCGGCCACTCCTGGACCCCGAAGTCGACCGAGACCGGGTCGGCGACGACCGTCTGCTTGATCGCCCTGTCGACGCGGATCCGGCCCGAGCCCTGCGCGAAGGGCGTGTACGGGCCGCCCTTGGCGGAGGCGACGAGGACGGCCTTGAGTTCGGCGTACGTCCAGTCCGGGTGCTGTTGCTTGAGGAGGGCGGCGGCGCCCGCGACGTGCGGGGTCGCCATCGACGTGCCGGAGATGGTCAGGTACCCCGCCGGCTTCTGGCCGACCTCCTGGTCGATGACGCTGCCCGGGGCCGCTGCGGCGGTGACGGCGACACCGGGTGCGGTGACGTCGGGCTTGATCTGGCCGTCCATACCGGGGCCCCGGCTGGAGAACGGGGCGATCCGGTCCTTGTCGTCGACGGCGCCGACGGTGAGCGCGGCGGCCGCGCTGCCCGGCGAGCCGACCGTCCGCTCCCCGTCGCCCTCGTTGCCGGCGGCGACCGCGAAGAGGATGCCCTTCTCGGCGGAGAGCTTGTTGATCATCGCCTCCATCGGGTCGACCTCGGGGGTGTCGCCGCCGCCCAGGCTGAGGTTGACCACGTCGGCGCCCTGCTCGGCGGCCCACTCCATGCCCGCGATGATGCCGGAGTCGTCGCCGAATCCCTCGTCGCTCAGCACCTTGCCGTTGAGCAGCTCGGCGCCGGGCGCGACGCCCCTGTACGTGCCCTTGGACCTGGCCCCGGTGCCCGCCGCGATGGAGGCGACGTGCGTGCCGTGGCCGTACTTGTCGGTGGTGTCGGGCGAGGTGGAGAAGTTCTTGGCGGCCGCCACCCGCCCCTTGAGGTCGGGGTGGGTGGCGTCGACGCCCGTGTCCAGTACGGCGATGGTGACGCCCTTGCCGTCGAAGCCCGCCTTCCAGGCCTTCGGGGCGCCGATCCGGGCGACCGACGTGTCGAGGCTGACCTCGCGGACGCCGTCCAGCCAGAGGTTCGCGACCCCGGTGGCGGTGGTGCCGTCGGTGTCGGTGACCGCCTTCCACAGCTCGGCGGCACCGTCCCCCGGGGTGAGCACCGCGTCGGCGTTCAGGGTCTTCAGGGTGCGCCGGATCCTGGTGTCGCCGGCGCCCCTTACGTCGGCGCGGGCACCGGCGGCGGTTCCCGCGTAGCCGACGATCAGTTTGAGGCCCTGTTTCTGGGAGGCGCGGGTCGCCGACCGGTTCAGCACGGTGACGTCGAAGAGCCGTTCGTCGACCCTTCCGGTGGCGATGAGCCGGGCAGCGTCGGCCGGCAGCACATAGGTGTGGCCGTGGGCCGTGCGGAGCTGCACCGGCACGCCCTCACGGCCCTTCGCCCGCTCCAGGCCCCGTACCCGGCCCTCGGCGTCGACGAGGACGCGGTCACCGGTGACGAGGGTGATGCGGCGGCTCGTCCCGCCTCCCGCGCCTCGGACACCGGGGCCGGCCGGCGCCGCGGCGCCGGCACGCTCGGATATCGCAAACGCCGGGCTGGTCAGGCCCGCTGTCCCCAGGGTGGTGCCCGCTGTCACCACCACGGCCGAAGCCAGGGCGGTCACGGCCGTACGCACGCGCTTCACGTGTCTGCGCAAGTCTCCCCCTTGAGCCCACAGTTCCGGGTGACCCGGGTGACCCGGTCGGCCCGATTGACCAGGTTGACCCGGTTAATCCGGCCAGGGGACCGTCCGCACACATACACGTCAATTCCCCCCGGTCTACGCAGTATGACCGGGGGTCAACTCGTGCCACACGCCTCGCGGCTGGGCGCAAAGCGGCGAAGTGCCGGCCACACGCGACCCGCACGCGCCCCCGTCACGCCTTGGCGTTCTGCCTTCACCGCGATCCGCCCCTTGCGGATCGTCGCGACCCGGGTGTGCGCGACCCCACAGACACCGATGCCGTCCCCGGGAAACCCGGGAACGGCATCGACGATGTGCGACTGACGGTGGATCAGACCGCTGAGCCGGCCTTCCAGTCGGCCCAGTTCAGGTTCCAGCCGTTGAGGCCGTTGTCCGGGGCGACGGTCTTGTCACCGGTGTTCCGGATGTCGACGACGTCACCGACGATCGAGTTGTTGTAGAACCAGTAGCCCGCCGTGCCCTTGTCGTTGGCACCCTTGGTGTCGTTCAGACCGACACAGCCGTGGCTGGTGTTGACGTTGCCGAAGACGGAGTCGGCACCCCAGTAGTTGCCGTGGATGAACGTCCCGGACGTGGTGAGACGGATGGCGTGCGGCACGTCCTTGATGTCGTACTCGCCCTTGCCGTCGTCGTCGGTGAAGCCCACGGTCGCGCCGTTCATGCGCGTCTCCTTGAACATCTCCGACATCACCATGACGCCCTTGTACGTCTTGTTCTCGGGCGAACCGGCGGAGATCGGGATGGTCTTGACGACCTTCCCGTCCTGCATGACCTTCATCTGCTTGGTCTTGGCGTCGACGACGGAGACCTGGTTGCGGCCGATCTTGAAGGTGACCGTCTTCTGCTGCACACCGTAGACACCGTCGGCGCCCTCGACCCCGTCGAGCGCGAGCTTCAGGGTGACGGTGGAGTTCTCCTGCCAGTAGTCCTCGGGGCGGAAGTCGATGCGGTTGGCGTTGAACCAGTGCCCCACGACCTCCTGGCCGGAGCTGCTGGAGACGGTGATCGCCTTCTGGACCTCGGCCTTGTTGGTGATGGCCTTGTCGAAGTTGATCGAGACCGGCATACCGACGCCGACGGTGGAGCCGTCCTCGGGCGTGAAGTTGCCGATGAAGCTGTTGGCCGGGGAGACCGTGGTGAACGCGGAGTTCTCGTGGGCCTCACGACCCTCGGAGTCCTGGGCCTCGGCCGTGATCTTGTAGCTGGTGGACCGCTCCAGCTGGACGCTCGGGGCCCAGCTCTTCTTGTCCGCGGATATCTCACCCTCGACGGCGGCGCCCTCGGAGGTGGTCATCTTGACGTCCGTGAGCGTGCCCTTGCTCACGGTCACCTTGGCCGAGTTGTTGATGGAGGCGTTGTCCGAGCCGTCCTTCGGCGTGATCTTGATGTCCGCCTCGGAGGTCTTCTCGGCCGCCGCCTTGTCGGCCTGGGCCTGCGAGGAGTCCCCGCCGTCGTTCCCGGACGCGTTGTCGCTGTCACCCCCGCTGCACGCAGAGAGCACCAGCACCCCGCCGAGCAGTGCGGACGCGACCGTCAGGCCCCTGCGCCGCTTACTGTTCGTCATCACACGCTTCTCCATCGTTGCCGAATCCCCAAAACCCCGAAGATCCCCGTAAGCACTTAAACACCACTACGGCACCGAGCCGTTCCGCCGAAGCGGATATGTGGGATACGCCACTCCACCCGCAACGGATCGACGGCGACCCGGCGGCGGTGCACTAGTGACTGGTGCGACCCATGAGACGAAAGAACCCCGGGTGGCGGTTGCCGCCCGGGGGTCATCAATCTCCCAAGCCGCTCAGCCGAGTCGGTCTTCCTCTTCGTCCTCCCGATCATCATCCTCGTCGAGACCCCATTCCGGCGAATCGGGGTCGTAGTCGATTCCTTCGCTGCTCCAGGAGGCCTGGGCGAGTTCCACCCCCGGCACGTCCCCGACCAGGTCGAACGGGTCGACCAGATAGGCGAGGGCCTCAGCCGTGTCCTCCGTCACCGCGCTCTCGGCGTGTACCCGCTCATCGGCGGGCATATCGGCGTCCTGCGAGATCCGTCGCAATGCGGCGCCGGTCACGGCCTCCACATCCTCGACCTCGACCACCAACTCGACGCGAAGCCGGACAAACTGTGATGTCTCCGTTGTGCTCATGCTCCGGAGCGTACGGCTCACAGGTCACGCGACTTTCCCACGACCCGCGCCTTTCATTAGCATCGCTCCCCAGGCCAATTCGCCAGCACCGCAAGGGGATCGATATTCCGTGTCCGTCGCACGTCGCGCGTCGTCCGCCGCCCGCCGGTCGCTGCTGACCGCCACCGCCGCGGGCACCCTCCTGGGTGCCCTCTGGTTCGTGCCGTCCGCCAACGCGACCCAGGACGAGCCGGCCATACACGACCGGACGACCGGGACGGCCACGGACACGACGGCCGACGAACCCCGCGAACTCGCCGACACCGGCAGCCCCAACACCACGCCGTACATCGTCGGCGGCACAGCCATGCTGGGCGTCGGCGCGGCGTTCGTCGCGTACTCGATCCGCCGCGAGCACGAGGATTTGGGGCCGGTGGGGGGCGCGTAGTCGCCTGCGGGTGAGTG
>NZ_JARGEE010001012.1:0-511 GCF_033794485.1 Streptomyces sp. MB09-02B | reverse complement strand
GCGCCCGGCCGTATGGTCTCGTGCTCCTCGACGACGAGCCGCGCGAGGAGCCGTACGTGCTCGTCCTCCAGCTCGCGCCGCGTGAACCGGACGACGTCGGCCGGCTGCCAGCCTCTCCGCCAGGCCCCGGCGACGAACTCCCTTCCACGCAGGGCGAGTTCGGCGTCGGCCGCCGGGTCGGCGGCGAGCAGGGAGGCGCCCGTGTCGAGGGCGGCGTCGGTGTCGGCGTAGAGCGCCGCCTCGAAGGCGCGGTCCACCGTGCTGGTCGTACTCACGTGTTCGATCGTGTCATGGGGTGGTGTCGTGGGGGCGGGGGTAGGGCCGGCCCTACCCCGAGGACGCCCTCCAGGGGTCGTGTGCGGGCGGGGGCCGAGACGGTTCGCTTGGGGCATGACCACGGTAGAGACAGACAGGGCCACGGTAGAGACAGACAGGGCCACGGCAGAGGCGGGCAGGGCCACGGCAGAGGCGGGCAGGGCCACGGCAGAGGCGGGCAGGGGGTCGGCAGAGG
>NZ_JARGEE010001011.1:0-515 GCF_033794485.1 Streptomyces sp. MB09-02B | reverse complement strand
CGCGCCCGCCCGTGCGCCGCAGAGCCCGTGTCCTGTCCGCCGTCGCCCTGATCGGCGTCGTCCTGGGCGCCGCCGCACCGCCCGCGTACGCGGATCCCGCTGCCGAGGTGAACCCGCAGTCCGTCGAGCCGGGCGGCACCCTCACCTTCTCCGTCGCCTGCGACCCGACCGGCGGCACCGCGCCCGAGACCATCGACGCCAGCTCACAGGCGTTCGAACAGGGCACCGTCACACTGCAACGCCTCCCCGGCGACGGTGACGCCGCCGCCGGCCCCTCCTACCAGGGCACGGCGAAGATCGCGCCCGCCGCCGACTTCGAGACCGGCGTCGACGCGGCGAACGCGGCCACCGAGTGGGGGGTCGACGGCGTGTGCCCGGCGGCCGCCGACGACGGCGAGGGCAAACAGTGGAGCGCCGCTTTCGACGTCTCCCTCAGCGGCGACCAGTCCTGGGCCACCCAGAAGCCCACCCAAGAGCCCTCGCACCCATCGACCCTTCAGCCCACGCACCAGCCC
>NZ_JARGEE010001010.1:0-515 GCF_033794485.1 Streptomyces sp. MB09-02B | reverse complement strand
CCCCAGGAAGTACTCGTTGGAGTTGCGTGAGCGTGCGGTGCGGATGTACCGGACCTCCGACCCGAAGCCCCAGATCAAGCGGCTCGCCATCGAGCTCGGTGTGCATCCCGAGGCCCTGCGCGGCTGGATCCGGCAGGCCGAGGCCGATGCCGGCGAGCGGGATGACCGGCTGACCACCGACGAACGCACCGAGCTCGCCGCGCTGCGCAAGGAGAACGCCCAGCTCAAGCGCGCGAACGAAGTTCTGCGGACGGCTTCGGCTTTTTTCGCGGCGCAGCTCGACCCGACCCGGCCCAGGTGACGGGGCTGCTCGACGAGCACCCGCATCTGGGGGTCGAGTGTGTCCTGCGGGAACTGCGCATCGCCTCCTCCACCTACTACCGATGGCGCCGCGCCGGGCGAGAGCCCTGCGAACGGCGGCGTCGCGACGTCGAGCTGACGGAGCGGATCAAGGAGATCCACACCGGGTCCGGCGGGATCTACGGCTCGCCGCGCGTGCATGCCGTGCTGAAACG
>NZ_JARGEE010001009.1:0-517 GCF_033794485.1 Streptomyces sp. MB09-02B | reverse complement strand
CGAGCAGTTCGTCGCCCTCGCCCTGCCCAAGTCGCTCGACGCGATCGTCAGCATGCTCGCCGTCCTCAAGAGCGGCGCGGCGTATCTGCCCATCGACCCGGACTATCCCGCCGAGCGCATCGACTACATGCTCGACGACGCCACACCCGCGCTGACCTTGACCGAGGCGGTGCCGGGCGCGGTCTACCGGGAGAACTCCGCCGTCACGATCACCGACGCGGAGCGGCGTGTGCCGTGGTCACCGCGCCACCCCGCCTACATGATCTACACCTCGGGCTCCACCGGCCGTCCCAAGGGCGTCATCATCGAGCACCACGCCCTGGCGACCTATCTCCACCGTGCCCGCACGGCCTATGCGGCCACCAGCGGCACCACCCTGCTGCACTCCCCCCTCGCCTTCGACCTCACCATCACCGCACTGTGGACCCCCCTCACCAACGGCGGCACCGTCCACCTCACCACCCTGGAAACCACCACCGTCCAGCCCACGCTGATCAAGGCCACCCCCAGCCACCTC
>NZ_JARGEE010000100.1:0-24214 GCF_033794485.1 Streptomyces sp. MB09-02B | reverse complement strand
GGGGGGGGGTTGTTGTAAGGGGAAGGGGGTGTAGCCGTAGGGCGGGGTGGTGAAGCTCCCCACCCGGGAGATCTCGGTGGCGGCCCCACCGAGGTCGTTGCCGCGCAGATTCGCGTAGCCGTCCACGTCACTGCTGCGGTTCGTGGTGACCGCGACTCCCGTGTTGCGGAAGACGTTGTTCTCCACGAGCATCTGGGCGCCCATGCGCGAGTGGCAGGCGGTCTCCGCGCCGTCCACGTAGTTGTTGTAGAAGTGGCCGGTGCCGAAGCGCAGGCTGGGGATGCGCGAGTGCACGTTGCTGAAGTGGTTGTGGTGGTACGTCACCTTCAGGTGCCCGGTGTCCTCGGAGGCGTTCTTGTCGCTGTGGCCGACGAGTGAGCCCTTGAAGTGCTCCTTGAAGGTGTTCCAGGACACCGTCACGTTGTCGGAACCGTGGTTGATGTCCAGCAGACCGTCGTAGTGGTCCTTGTCGTGGGTGCGGTCCGCCGAGAAGGAGTTGTGGTCGATCCACACCTTCGTGGACTCCTGGACGGTGATCCCGTCGGCGGGCGCGACCGGCTTGCTGATGTTCAGGTTGCGGACGACGACATTGGTCCGCTCCTTGATCCGCAGGCCGCCTCCGGTGAACCCGGACGACGAACCCACGCCCAGGACCGTCGTGTTGGAGCCGATGTCGACCTGACCGCTGAGCGGGATCAGGCCGTTCACGCGGACGACCTTGGCCGCGTTCCCGGTGACGGCGGTCCGGAAGGCGGCGAGCGAGGAGACCGTGACGGCGGAGGAGTTGCCCCCGCCGGTGGTCCCGGCGCCGTACCCGATCGGCGAGGTCTCCGCCGCGCCCGCCGAGTGCGGCACGGCGAGGGTGGCCGCTGTCATCAGGGCGGCCGCGGCCGCCACCAGAGCTGATCTTTGCGCCTGTGTACGTGGGGGGACGGTGCGCATGCGGGTGCGTCCCTTCGGGAGAGCTGGCGGGCTATGTACGTGAATGAAGTTCACTGCTCTGATCGCCGTGGGCGTGTGGGGGAGCCCGACTCCACGGTCGGTTCACATCGCTGAACGGAACGTAGGGGGCAAGCGCTTTCTAGTCAACGCTTCGCGCAAAAGACATTGGGTCGGCCCTGGTGGGGGAAGGTCGCTCGCGCGTGGCGAGTGGGCCCATGTCCCCGGCGGGCCGGCGTGAGCGAATTCTTTCGACATGTGGGAGCGCTTCCATGCCTTCCATGTCCATGTCACGATGCCCATTCCCGCCGTCCTTCCCCGGCACCCTCCTCACCGTCGCACCCGCGCCCGCCCCCGTCACAGGAAGGCACAACGACGTGACCCTCTCCCCCCACGACCGCCCGCGCGGACCGCGGCGTCCGGCGCTCGTCGCGCTGCTGGGAGCGCTCGTGGCGTTGCTCGCGGCCACGCTCCTCACCGCGCCCGCGGCCGCCGCGGCGGACACCAAGGCCCCGGCCGCTCCCCGGGCGGCGCTCACCGAGATCACCGGTTTCGGTGCGAACCCCAGCAACCTGCAGATGTACCTGTACGTCCCGGACAGCGTCACCGCGAACCCGGCGATCGTCGTCGCGGTGCACTACTGCACCGGCTCGGGGCCGGCGATGTACAACGGCACCGAGTACGCCCAACTCGCCGACAAATACGGGTTCGTCGTCGTGTACCCGTCCGTCACCCGCAGCAGCAAGTGCTTCGACGTCGCCTCCCCGCAGGCCCTGACCCGGGGCGGCGGCAGCGATCCGGTGGGCATCAAGTCCATGGTCGACTGGACCGTCCGCACCTACGACGCCGACACCGACCGGATCTTCGCCACCGGTATCTCCTCCGGCGCGATGATGACCAACGTCCTCCTCGGCGTCTACCCCGACGTGTTCGCGGCCGGCGCCGCCTTCGCGGGCGTGCCCTTCGCCTGCTTCGCCACCACCAACGGGTCCGAGTGGAACAGCGACTGCGCGAACGGCACGATCATTCGGACCCCGCAGGCGTGGGGTGACCTCGTCCGCGGCGCCTACCCCGGATACACCGGGTCCCGGCCCCGGATGCAGCTGTGGCACGGCACCACGGACGACGTGCTGCGCTACCCCAACTTCGGCGAGGAGATCAAGCAGTGGACCAATGTGCACGGTGTCGCCCAGACACCGGCCGCCACCGACTCGCCCCAGACCGACTGGACCCGCACCCGCTACGGCGGCACCGGTGACCGTGCCCCCGTCGAGGCCATCAGCCTCCAGGGCACCGGCCACAACCTCTACGCCTGGGGCATGGCAGAGCGCGTCCTCACGTTCTTCGGCCTCAACGGCTCCGGCCCCGCGCCCCAGCCTCCGGCGGGCCCGTGCAAGGTGGCCGTCACCACCAACGCCTGGAGCACCGGGCTGACCGCCTCGGTGACCGTCACCAACACCGGTACGACGGCGGTCAACGGCTGGAGGCTGGGCTTCACCCTGCCCTCCGGACAGGCCGTCACCAACGGCTGGGGCGCCACGTACAGTCCGGCGAGCGGCGCCGTGACCGCGACCAACGCCACGTACAACGCCGCGATCGCACCCGGCGCGAGCGTCAGCATCGGCTACCAGGCCACCCACACCGGCAACAGTGCGGCCCCCACGGCGTACACGCTCAACGGAACGGCGTGCACGACGGGTTGACGCGTGCGGACGTAGGGACGGCTCGGCCGGGGCGCGGCCCCGAGCCGTCCTGACCCGGCGCGCAGGGCGCCCCGGCCCCGCAGTCGGTACGGTCCCGCGCGCCGGCGCCCTCCGCGCCACCCCGCCCGGTCGCCCCGGTCTCCGCCCGCTTCCGCCCACCTTCCGAAGAGAGGCACCGTACGTGCACCCGATCGACAGCCCCCAGCCCGTCCGGCCGTCCGGCAGGGCGCCGCTCGGCATCGTGCTCGCCGTCTGTGTTGTCGCCCTGGCCCTCGTCGTGGCCTCGTCCGCCTTGGTCGCCGTGGTCAGGAGCCCGCACCGGGCGGACGGGACCGGCACCGGCGACACGGCGGCGGCCGCCCGGCACTGGGTGAACACCTGGTCCGCGATGCCGCAGCTGACCGAGCCGGGCAACATGCCGCCGGCGCCGTTCACGGGGGACCGGGCCGTGCTGGTCGACACCACCCTGCGGCAGACTGTTCGCGTCACCACCGGCGGTGACCGCGTCCGGCTGCGCTTCTCCAACGCCTTCGGCGGCAGCGCGCTGCCCCTGACCGCCGTACGGGTGGCCCTGCCGCTGGGCGGGCAGGCGGGGGTCGGCGCCATCGAACCCGGCACCTCGCGGTCGGTGACCTTCAGCGGGCGGAAGTCCACGACCGTGCCGGTCGGCGCCCAAGTGGTCTCGGACCCCCTGGACTTCACGCTGAAGCCCGGCACCAACCTCACCGTGACGGCGTACCTCGCCGAGGGGCAGGCCTCCCTCGCCCTCACCTCGCACCCCGGCTCCCGCACCACCTCGTACCTGCTGCACGGCGACCACACCGAGGACCCGGACCTGCCCGGCGCGACCCCGACCAACCACTGGTACCTGCTCAGCGATGTCGAGGTGCTGTCCCGGCCCGCCACGACCGCCGTCGCCGTCCTCGGCGACTCGCTCACCGACGGCCGGGGCTCCACCACCAACGGCAACAACCGCTGGCCGGACCAGCTCTTCGACCGGCTCCAGCGGCAGCCCGGCACCCGGCACATCGCCGTGGTGAACCAGGCGGCCGGGGGCAACCGCGTCCTCGACGACGGTCTCGGCCCCAACGCCCTCGCCCGCCTGGACCGCGACGTGCTGGCCCATAGCGCGGTCGAACAGCTCATCGTCTTCGAGGGCGTCAACGACCTCGGTACGGCCGAAGCCACCCCCGCCGCCCAGCAGCGTGTCGCCGCCGACCTCATCGCCGGCTACGAGCAGATCGTCGTCCGCGCCCACGCGCAGGGCATCCGCGTGTACGGCGCGACCCTGCTGCCCTTCGGCGGCAACACCCCCTACGACGACACCGCCGGACACCGCGAGGCCGCGCGGCGGACCGTCAACACCTGGATCCGCACCAGCGGCCGCTTCGACGCCGTCCTCGACTTCGACCGCGCGGTCCGCGACCCCGCCGACCCGGGCCGTCTCCTTCCCGGCCTCCACGACGGCGACTGGCTGCACCTCAACCCGGAGGGCTACCGGATCCTGGCCGAAGCGGTCCCGGCCCGGCTGCTGCGGCGCGGCTGACCGGTACGGGCGCGGGCCCACCCGTACAGTCGGCCCGAACTCCGCCTAGACCGAGCGGTGGTACTGCTCGGGGACACGCACGTCGCCCCCGAGTTCCCGGGCCGCCCGCCGTGCCCAGGAGGGGCTGCGGAGCAGTTCCCGGCCGAGCAGGACCGCGTCGGCCTCGCCGTTGGCGAGGATCTTCTCGGCCTGCTCGGCCTCCGTGATCAGACCGACCGCCGCGACGGGCAGTGCGCTCTCGTTCCTGACCCGGGCGGCGAAGGGCACCTGGTAGCCGGGGCCGACGGGGATGTGGGCCCCGGAGACGTTGCCGCCCGAGGAGACGTCCAGCAGGTCCACGCCGTGCGCCTTCAGCTCGGCGGCGAGGCGGACCGTGTCGTCGGCGGACCAGCCGCCCTCCGCCAGCCACTCGGTGGCGGAGACCCGGAAGAACAGCGGCTTGTCCGCCGGCCACACCTCCCGTACCGCGTCGACGACTTCGAGGGCGAGACGGATCCGGTTCTCGTACGAGCCGCCGTAGGAGTCGGTGCGACGGTTGGAGTGCGGGGAGAGGAACTCGTTGATCAGATAGCCGTGGGCGCCGTGGATCTCGACGACCTCGAATCCGGCGGCCAGCGCGCGTCGGGCGGCCTGAGCGAACTGCCCGACGACTTCCTGGATCTGTTCGGCCGTCAACTCGTCGGGTACCGGGTGGCGTTCGTCGAAGGCGAGCGCGCTGGGCGCGACCGGCTGCCAGCCGTGCGCGTCCGCGCCGACCGGCGCCCCGCCCCGCCACGGCTGATCGGTCGAGGCCTTGCGTCCCGCGTGCGCGAGCTGCACGGCCGGTACCGTGCCCTGCCCCTTCAGGAACCCGGTGATCCGGCGGAAGGCCTCGACCTGCGTGTCGTTCCAGAGGCCGAGGTCGTACGGCGAGATCCGGCCCTCGGGGGACACGGCGGTCGCCTCGACGATGATCAGGCCCGTGCCGCCGGTGGCGCGCGCCGCGTAGTGCGCGAAGTGCCAGTCGTTCGGGGCGCCCGCCCCGGGGCCCTCCGGCGCAGCCGAGTACTGGCACATCGGGGGCATCCACACCCGGTTCGGGATGGTCAGTTCACGCAGGCGGTAGGGCTCGAAGAGCGCGCTCACGGCGACTCCAATCGTCACGGGGATGCCGTCACGGAACGGACGGTGTACGGCTAGTACGATAGGCATCGTAGTACGGCGGATGTCAAACTACGATAGGTCTCGTACAATGAGTTCTCCCCGAAGGCCCGACGCAGTGGAGCCGCCGTGACCTCGCCCGCCGTCAGCAGCCGCGACCTCCCGCACCCGGCACGGGACGAGATCCGGCTGGAGTCCGTGCTGCACGCGCTCTCCGACCCCATGCGGCTGCGCATCGTGCGCGAACTCGCCGCCGACGAGCACGAGCTCTCGTGCTCCTACTTCGACCTGCCGGTCACCAAGTCCACGACCACCCACCACTTCCGGGTGCTGCGCGAGAGTGGGGTGATCCGGCAGGTCTACCGGGGCACGGCCAAGATGAACGGTCTGCGCCGGGACGACCTGGACGGCCTCTTCCCGGGGCTCCTCGACACCCTCGTCGACGCCGCCGCCCGGGAGTCCGCTCGCCTCGGCGCCGACTGAACCCGCCTGACGAAGCGGGCGGACAGTAACCGCCGAGGCGCCTGTCACCGGCGGCGCCCACGCGGTACGGGGGCGGGATGCTGCGCCGTCGGGGTGCCGCGCGCGGGCCGGTGTGCGTGGCTGTGCGCAGAGAATGTGATCATGCGTTTACGTTGCGTGGGTGCTGGAAGCATCCTTTCTCAATCTCTCCGACCGCCACTGGCAGGACGGCGCGGTGTCCGTGCGGCCCGCGTGGGAAGTGCAGGAGCACGACGGCGCCACGGCCTGGTTCAACGCCCGGCTCTCCTTCCCCGACGGTGCCGGGGTCGAGGTCCTCGCCGTGGTCTGCGAGGGCCGGCTCTCGCTGGAGGACGTACGCGCCCAGCCTCCGCTGTCCCTGGACGACCTGGCGGAGCTCGCCGACTGGATCGAGGGACCGCTGTTCGAGGCGTGCGGCACCGTGCCGGACCTCGAGGAGGAGCCGCCGCAGACCCCGTACGGCCCCGGGCGGCGGGCCCGGCCCGCGTGGCCGCGCGGAGTCGAGGGGCGGCGGCTGGTGGTCGAGGAGTATCTCGCCGCACAGCGGTGCGGCTACGACCCGGTTCTCGCGGTGATGTGCGCGACCGGGCACAGCCGCCGCAAGGCGCTTCGGATGATCGCCGGGGCGCGTGACGAGGGCCTGCTCGGCCCCCGTCACGCCCGCCGCTGAGCCCGGGGTCCGGGCCCCGGCGGAGGACGGCCGGTCACCGCGTCAGGTCGCGCATCCGGCTGATCTCCGTGGTCTGCTGGGCGATCACGTCGTCGGCCATCTCCTCGATCAGGATGTTGTTGCCCTGCGCCTTCACGTCCGTGGCCATGGTGATCGCCCCCTCGTGATGGGTGATCATCAGCTTCAGGAACAACTGGTCGAACCTCTCTCCGTCGAGCGTGCCGAGTTCCTTCAGCTGGGCCCCGGTCGCCATGCCGGGCATCTCCTCGTGGTCGTGCGAAGTGTCCCTATCGTCACCGCCGTTGGATTTCAGCCAACCCTCCATGGCCTCGATCTCGGGCTTCTGGGCGGCCGAGATGCGCTCGGCGATCCGCTTCACCTGGGCCGACTTCGCGTGGTCGGGGGCGAGTTCGGTCATCTCCAGCGCCTGGGCGTGGTGCTGGATCATCATGCGGGCGTAGTCGAAGTCCGCGGAATTCGGAGAGTCGTCCTCCGCCCGCTGCTTCTCGACATCTTCCGGCGAGAGGGTTTGAGCGGTCTCACCGGGTTTTCCGGGCGCGATCACCGCGGGCCCGCTCGACTTGTCCGAACCGCCGTCGGGGGCCGCCTCGGTCCCCGAGTCGCAGCCCGCGAGCACCAGCAGAGCGACCGTCAGCGAGGCCGTGACCAGCGGCGCGCGGGATGTGCGGCGAACGAGCACAGTGACCTCCTGGGACACAGCAACGGGCGTACACCTCGTGAGTGTTGACGAACGTTCCTAACACGCTTTCACGTTCGGGTGATCAAATTTGTTCGTTACAAGTACATTGCCGCCTGTTGATCTGTGCATGATGAAGACGATACTGCGATGGTGCTCGAAACCGTTCAACCGCGAACGGCCACAAGGGAGGACACAGTGACCCTGTTGAACAACCTTCGGACGCGGCGCAGACGTCTGGGGGTCGCCGCGACTGCGGCCGGCCTCCTGGCCGCGTTACTCACTGCCGGACCGGCGGCCGCGACCCCCGACCCGGGGGACTCGCCCGCGGTGCGGGAGAAGGTCTCCAAGAGCGATGCCGCCGAGGCGCGCGAGGCGATAGCCGCCGGCGACATCCCCGGCCAGGACGAGATCGTCCACTCCGCCAACATCCAGCACCTGACCAACATCCCCAAGGAGGCGCTGCCGGGCACCAACTCGGACCTCGCCTTCCAGGGCCGGTACGCCTACGCCGGCAACTACGACGGCTTCCGTGTCTTCGACATCAGCAACCCGAAGGCGCCGAAGACGGTCGCCCAGGTCCTCTGCCCGGGCTCGCAGAACGACATCTCCGTCTCCGGGAACCTGCTCTTCCTGTCCACCGACTCCTCGCGCAGCGACAACTCCTGCAACAGCACCACGCAGCCCGCGACCGAGAAGTCGTCGTGGGAGGGCGTCAAGATCTTCGACATCAGTGACAAGGCGAACCCGAAGTACGTCGCCGCCGTGGAGACCGCCTGCGGTTCGCACACCCACACCCTGGTGCCCGAGCGCAGGAACGTCTACGTCTACGTCTCCTCGTACTCGCCGAACGCCTCGTTCCCCGACTGCCAGCCGCCGCACGACGGCATCACGATCATCAAGGTGCCGCGCAAGTCCCCGGAGAGGGCGGCCGTGGTGGGCTTCCCGGTCCTGTTCCCCGGTGAGGGCCCCGACGGCGGCGGCAACCCGGGCGGGCCCACGAACCCCGGCGTCTCCAAGACCACCGGCTGCCACGACATCACGGTGCTGCCGTCGAAGGACCTGGCGGCGGGCGCGTGCATGGGCGACGGCATCCTGTTCTCCATCAAGGACCCGGAGAACCCGAAGGTCATCGACCAGGTCCAGGACAACGTGAACTTCGCGTTCTGGCACTCGGCCACCTTCAACCAGAAGGCCAACAAGGTCGTCTTCACCGACGAGCTGGGCGGCGGCGGCGCGGCCACCTGCAACGCGGCGATCGGGCCGGACCGCGGGGCCGACGGCATCTACGACATCGTCGGCAAGGGCGACAAGCGCAAGCTCGTCTTCAAGAGCTACTACAAGATCCCCCGGCACCAGGCCGACACCGAGAACTGCGTCGCCCACAACGGCTCGCTGATCCCGGTCAAGGGCAAGGACATCATGGTCCAGGCGTGGTACCAGGGCGGTGTCTCCGTCTGGGACTTCACCGACTCCACGAAGCCCAAGGAGATCGCGTACTTCGAGCGCGGTCCGATCTCCACCACCACCCTGGTGGGCGGCGGCTCCTGGTCGGCGTACTACTACAACGGCTACATCTACTCGAACGACATGGTGAAGGGCTTTGACGTCCTGAAGATCAACGACCGGCGGACGGACCCGGCCAAGTGGGTCCACCAGCGTGAGCTCAACGTGCAGACGCAGCCGGACTACTTCGACTTCGACTGGTAAGCCGTAGCGGTACCGCCACATAGTCAAGTCACCCGTCCCGCCGGTCCCTTCGGTGACCGGCGGGACGCCGCGTTCCCGGCGTCCGCATTGACCGGGGCGCCTGGCGAGGACATCCTGTTACTCCCGCGCCGGCGACGATCGGCGAACTATACTCAGCGCTTCCGGGCGGCGACCCTGTGTGTGCCCGCCCGGCCGTTGTTCGTCCCGGGCCGCACGGGGGACGGTCCGGGACGGACGTCCGGCGGCGACGAACAGCCGCCCGGCGCACGGGCCCCGGGCGCGCAGCCCCTTCGGGGCGAAGCGGCCGACGGCACCTCAGTCCAGCAGATCCAGTACGGGCCGCAGTCCGTCCGGCCGCCGTGCGACGGGCAGATGGTCCACGAAGCGCACCTCGCACCCCAGGGCCGCCGCACCGCCGTCGGCCCGCCGGTCGTCGCCGACCATCAGGGTGTCCCGCGCGTCGACACCGAGCGCGGTACAGGCGAGCGCGAACAGCCGCGGGTCCGGCTTCTGCACGCCGTGCTCGTACGACAGCACGTACGCGTCGACATACGCGTCGAGGCCGTGAGCCCGGAACACCGGCCGCAGGTCCCAGCCGATGTTGCTCACCACACCGACGGCCACCCCGCGGTGCCGCAGGGCCGCGAGCACGTCGGCGGCGTCCGGGTAGGGGCTCCACGCCGACGGTGTCATATGGCGGTCGTACAGCGCGTCGTGGAGCGCCGGGGCCGGGAGCGGCACACGACGGGAGAGGCCGGTGAAGGCGGCCCGGTGCTCCTCGGCGCTCCGGTCCCGCAGCGCCCACGGTCCGGCCAGGTCGCCGATCGGCGCCTCCGCCGGGGCGGCACCGCCCGGCAGGGCGCCCGCGCGCTCCAGCGCCTCGGCCGCCCGGACCAACTCCGCCTCGGGCAGGGTGAGAGAGGAAGCGGTGAGGGCCGCTCGGAGCCAGGACTCGGTGGACTCCACGCGGAAGAGCGTCCCGGAGAAGTCGAACAGCACTGCCTTGACCGTCATGCCGTCGATCCTTCGTGGCCGCGCGCACCCGGTCAAGTACGCCTCGGCGCTCCCCACTTCTCGTACGCGAGCACCGCCAGCGCGATCGTCAGACCGCCCAGCAGCCAGCCGGCCAGCACGTCCGACGCCCAGTGCACGCCCAACCAGATCCGGGTCAGCCCGACACCCACGACGGAGACTGCGGTCACGGCCACGGCCGTGCGCACGACGGCGCGACCGGCGCCGTACCGGTGCAGCAGCCACACCAGCAGTCCGAGGACGACCGTGGCCGTCATGGCGTGGCCCGAGGGGTACGCGGCGTAGTGGGCGGAGTCGACGGGGTCGGGCCATGCGGGCCGTTCCCGGCCGACGGCCGCCTTCAAACCCTGTTGCAGTGCCGTGCCCGCCGCGCAGGTGACCGCCAGCCAGAGGGCGAGCCACCATTCCCGGTGGCGCCACACCAGCCAGATCGCGGCGGCCAGCGCGAGCAGACGCATCGTCACCGGGTCCCAGACCCAGTCCGTCAGGATGCGGAACGCGTGCGTGACGCCCGGTTCGCCGACGGCCCATCTGTGCGTGGTGTTCGCGATGTTCTCGTCCAACGACATGAGCGGCGCCCACGAGACGGCGACCAGGACGAGCAACAGGACGGAGGACGCCGCGAACGCGGCGGTGGTGCGGACGGTGCGGTGGGTCGACGGCCGGTGGGGCGGCGAGTCGACGGTGGGGGTGTGCATACAGCGATCCTGGCCGACTCCCGGGGTCTCGGGCCAATGCCGAGGCGTGAGATCACTGTCACGCGCCGCGACCGGAGCAAAGCCGTCGCGCCGCACGTTGTCCTTGGGCCGGTCTTGATCCCTTCTTTGCCGAATCACGACCTACCGAGTGCCCGCAATGCCGGGACGAATGCCACCAACACCGGGACGACCGGAACCAGGGCGGCGGACGCGGTCAGCCGCAGCCGGTGCACCGGGGTGAGCCGTTCCGGGGGCGCGAGCAACCGGTCGACCCGTTGCGGCACATGGTCCTCGGGGGTCGGACAGGGTCCGAACACCCCCCGGTCCTCGTTGAGGCCGACGAGCGCGAGGGCGATGGTGAGGCGGCCGTGGCGACGGGAGGCCGTGTCGTCGGCGGCGAGTTCGACCAGCCGGTGCATCTCGTCGCGGAACGCGGCGAACACCGGAACCCGGGGGAACCCGCCCGCGAGCGCCGCCGAACAGTGCAGCAGCCAGTGGTGCCGCGCCCGCGCGTGCCCCTGCTCATGGGCGACCACCGCGTCCACCTGCGGCCCCTCCAGCCGACGCAACGCGGCCGTGGTGATGACCAGTCGGGGCGTGGGTCCGGGCAGCCACCAGGCGTCCGGCCGCTCACCCTCGACCACGACCAGCCGGTCACCGTCCGGCTCCTCGCCGGGCAACAGCGGGGCACGCAGCCGGAGTTCGGCGTGGCGGCGTCGACGCTGCCGCCGGTCCCGCAGGACCTCGCGGACCAGCATCGTGCCGGTCCACAGCCCGCCGCACGCGAGCGCCACGGCCGTGGCCACGGCCCAGGAGCCCCCGCTGTCCAGCGCGTACGCCTCCACGACCCCCTGCGGCGCCGGCGCGAACACCCGACCGCGCACCACCGTCCAGGCCGCCGCCGCGCTCAGCGCCATCGACAGCGCACAGCACAGCAGGACGGCCGCCACCACGCACTGCCACACCCACAGGGCGACCACCGGTTCACGGTCCGGCCAGTCGGCGCGTGCCAGCAGTCGCGGGGCGACGACGGCGGTCAGGGCGCCGAGCAGCAACAACGCCGCGGGGACCATCATGAGCGCAGCCTATGAGCACGCCGGTGCACGGCGACACGGGCCGAGCCGCCGAAGTGACGCAGACCACGACCGCCCACCGTCTCGCGGCGGTTCGGCTCGCGGTGGTTCAGACCGTCAGCAGCATGGCGAACATCCCGATGCCCATGGACAGCCGGCAGGCCCGCGCCAGCTCCGGCCGGTCGCCCCAGCCGGTCGCCCCGGCCCGAACCGGCGCCCCCGGGGTGGCCGGCACGGGCACGAGCCGGAGCCCCGCCCACACCACGTACCCGGCGAAGTACCCCAGCAGTGCCCCCGTCACCAGGGGCAGCCCCGTGCCGTGGCCACCGCCCGGCGCGGCGGCCATCACGGCGGCCATGTAGACCATCGCCAGCGCGCCCACCAGGTGGTGCAGATGGTGCGCGCTCGCGCGAGCCGCCCACAGCGCGCGCACCGCGGCCGTGCCGAAGACGAGCGCGTAGAAGAGCCACGCCCAGCGCGGCGGAGTCACGGCCGCGGCGGGCACGGCCATCGCCGCCATGCCGAACCCCATCAGCGCCTCGCCGCCGGCGGCACGCCGCTGCTCCGCCACGGCGCTGCGCATCCGCAGCAGGCAGTACCCCCCGGTCACCGCGCACAGCGCGACCAGCAGCCAGCCGGCCGAAACCGGTCCGTGCACCGCGTACCTCCCCGTTCGACGACGTCGGTCGTGCTGAGAGTGAGGTCGGACAGTCGGTCAGGGCATGCCCGGGCCCGATGGCGCGCATACGAGCGCAAGGGTGTACGCGGGGGAGCGCGCGGGAGTGCGCCATGGCAGACAGGCGCCGCCCACGCCCACGCCCACGCCGTCGTGGCCGTGGCCCTCGTCGACCTGTGCGTCGAACTGTGCGCCGTCTCCGACACGGCGAACGGCGAATGGTGGCAACGCGCCCTTCCGTCGGAGCGGGTGACACACGTCCAGCGGGCCGGACACCGTACGCTCGCGGCGACGGTACGACAGCACGGGTTCCGGGAAGCGGAGGGCGCACGGGCATGACGGCAGGCAACGGGCGGGAGGGGGCGGGGAGCGGCGCGGCTCTCGGGGACACGGTCGCCAAGGTGGTGCGCCAGTGGCAGACGGTGCGCCCCGGTCTCGACACCGCCCCGATGGAGATCATCGGCCGCGTCAACCGCTGTGCCGCCCTCCTCCAGCAGGCCGAGGACGCGCCGCTGCGCCACGCCGGGCTCACCCGCCCCGAGTTCGACGTCCTCGGCACCCTGCGTCGCACGGGCCACGAGCTGACGCCCAGCGAGATCGCCCGCGAGACCTTCGCCTCCGGCGCCGCCGTCACCAAGCGCCTCAAGCTGCTCACCGAGCGCGGTCTCGTCGAGCGGCGGGGCGACTCCCGTGACCGGCGCGTCGCCCATGTCCGTCTCACCGACACCGGCCGCGATCTCGTGGACAGCGTCATGCCGGAGCAACTGGCGTACGAGGAAGGCGTGCTCTCCGGGGTGGACACGGGCGACCGCCGCGAACTCGCCGTGCTGTTGGGCGAGTTGTTGATCCAACTGGAGGGCCGTCTCGGGCTGCCGCGGGCCTGAGACGGCGCGGTTCACCCCTCGGTGTCCACCTGGCGTACTCCGAACACGGCCCCTCGGGGATCCCGCAGCACCGCGATCCGCGGGCCCTCCGGCACCGTGGTGGGCTCCATGAGGAGGCTGCCGCCCGCCCCGGTGGCGATGCGGGCCGTGTCGTCGACGTCCTCCACGGCGAAGTACGGCAGCCAGTGCGAGGGCACCTCGGGCGGGAACTTGTCGTCCATCGTGATCATGCCGCCGAAGTCGGCGTCGTCGACGTCCCACCAGGTGTAGTGCCCGCCGGTGCGCACGCCCCAGCCGAACACCGCCGTGTAGAAGGACTTCGCGCGCTCCGGCGCACGGGTCAGCAGCTCGACCCAGCCGAGTGCGCCGGGCGCGTTGAACAGCCCGGCGCCGGGGAAGGCCCGCGCCTGCCAGAGCTGGAAGGCCGCGCCGCCAGGGTCGAACACCACGGCGAACCGCCCGATGTCGAAGACGTCCGTGGGTTCCAGCACGACGGTCCCGCCGGCCGCCCGTACCGCCGCCACCGCCGACTCCGCGTCGCGCACCGCGAACGACACGTTCCAGGCCACCGGCTGCGACTCCTGGTACAGCGGCGCGAGGGCGGCCACCGCCGCGTCCCCGAGGTGGGCCACGGTGTAGCCGCCGGCCTCCTGGCGCGGATCGGTCTCGAGGCGCCAGCCGAACAGCTCGGTGTAGAACCGCTCGGCCGCCTCCAGGTCGCTGGTCCCCAGCTCGGTCCAGCAGGGCCCACCGGTCACCGGCTCCTCGAGCTCCATGGCGTCCTCCGGAAGGGAATCGGGCGCGATACGCGCGTCCCCCTCCAGCACGCTATGCCCGCGCCCGGGCCCGGGCCACCGGGGTGTGCCCTCTCAGATCCCGGGACGGTAGCGCAGCGGGTGGTCCGCGGGGATCTCCACCAGCACGATCTCCGTCCCGTCCGGGTCGGCGATCCACATCTCGATCAGCCCCCAGGGTTCCCTCACCGGCGGTCGCCGTACCTCCACCCCGGCCGCCAGCAGCTCCGCGTGCGCCGCCGTCACGTCCGCGACCTGCAGCCACAGCTTCAGCGCGGGCGACGGTGGCGTCTGGGAGCGGCCCGCGACCTCCAGGAAACCGCCGCCGAGGAAGTACACGACGCCCCGGTGCTCGCCCGTACCGAACTCCCGGTACACGGGGAGCCCGAGCTGCTCGCCGTAGAAGACGCGGGAGCGTTCGGGGTCGGCCGGGCGCAGGAGGGTGCGGCTGCTCAGCACGTGGATCATGTGGACGAGGGTAGGTGCTCGGCCGGGGGCGGGCTGTCGATACCCTCTTCGGTGTTCGAGCCCTGCGGAGATCTACCAGGAGCAGCCCGTGGACGCCACCGCCACCGACCTGACCTTCCGTGACGCCACCGACGCCGACGTGGACGTCCTCGTCGCGCTGATCGAGTCGGCCTACCGGGGCGAGTCCAGCCGGGCCGGGTGGACCACGGAGGCGGACATCCTCGAAGGGCAGCGGACCGACCCCGAGGGCGTGCTGGCGGTCATCGAGGCGCCGGACAGCCGGTTGCTCACCGTCGAGCGGGAGGGCACGGCCGTCGCCTGCTGCCAGCTCGAGAACCGCGGCGCACACGCCTACTTCGGGATGTTCACGGTGAGCCCGGCCCTCCAGGGCGGCGGCCTCGGCAAGGTGATCATCGCCGAGGCCGAGCGGATCGCGCGCGAGACCTGGGGGGTGCGGGAGATGCACATGACCGTGATCTCCGTACGGGACGACCTCATCGCCTGGTACGAGCGGCGGGGCTACCGCCGTACGGGACGGACGACCCCGTTCCCGTACGGCGACGAGCGCTTCGGCATCCCGCTCCGCGACGACCTGCGGTTCGAGCTCCTGGTCAAGGAGCTGCTGTAGGGGTCAGGCCGTGAAACGGCCCGTGCGTTTGATGTCCGGGTAGTCGGTCGTCGCGCCGTCCAGCTGGAGTGCGCGGACCAGGCGCAGATGGTCCTGGGTGTTGACCACCCACCCGATGATCCGCAAGTTCGCCTTGCGGGCCTTCTCCACCACCTCCAGCGTCAGCCGCCGGATGTTCAGCACCAGCGTGGCGGCGCCCACCGCCACCGCCCGGTCCACGACGTCGGTGCCGTAACGGCTGGCGACCAGCGCGGTGCGCACGCCCGGCACGAGACGGGCGATCTCGGCGACCGCCTCGTCGTGGAAGGACAGCACCTCGACCCGTCCCACCAGGTCGCGACGGTGAATGACCTCGGCGAGGGCGCGGGCCGCCGCCGTGTCCTTGATCTCGGCCTGGAGCGGCGCCCGCACCGCGTCCAGGACCTCCTCGAACGTGGGCACGCGCTCACCGCGGCCCGCGTCCAGGGCGCGCAGCTCGGCGAGGGTCTTGTCGGCGATCGGGCCCGTGCCGTCCGTCGTCCGGTCCACATCCGCGTCGTGCATGACGACGAGCGCGCCGTCCTTGCTCAGATGCAGATCGAGTTCGATGACGTCGAGGCCCGCGCGATCGGCGGCCACGAAGGAACGGAGGGTGTTCTCGGGTTCGACACCCATGACTCCGCGGTGACCGATGGTGAGGAAGTTCAAGGTGGACTCGCTTCCGTCGACGGCGGCTCGGACCGCGCGGCCGGGGGAGGGGCGGCACGCGGCTGGGCGCAGCGTAGTCCTCCCGCCGTGCGATGCATCCGCATGTGCACGGGCCCTTTCGGGTCGTGTCACCCCGTGTCACATCGGGGAACAGGACCGTTTCCGCACCTGGCCCGCACCGATCAGGTCATCCCTGAGTGGGCGAGTCCGGCGCACGTTGACCCCGGGTGCCCTTCACGCGGGGAGTGTGACGCACGAAGTGTGACCTATGACGCGTGTGGCAGGAGATTCAGCGGTTAGGTGCAGGGGGTGGCGGGAAGATTTCCGGCTGGACCGCTCAAGATCGGTCTTGCGGTGAGGAACCCTCGCTACGTACGGTGTCCCTACGAAAGGTTCTCCCGTGAAGGATGGGTCATGACGGAAATTCTTGTGCAGACGGGTGCGGAGGGCGTTGTTCCTTCGGTCGGTAGGGTGGTGGAGCACCCGGCCTGGCCCGTGCTCAAGGATGCCGTGGAGCGGATCCGGCCATGGCAGTCCAAGGACGGCTCCATCGACTTCGACGCCGAGCGGGCCCCCGACCGGGAAGCGGCCGAGCGGGCCGTGCGGGACGTCGTCGGGGCCGTCGAGGCGCTGTCCCCGCTGCTGCCGCACGACGCCGCCTACCACCGGGCCCTCGTCGAGGATCTGCGGCGCTGGGCCGGCGGGGGCTTCGAGGTGCCCGACTTCCTCGACTCGCTGCTCGCCTTCCAGCCCGCGGCCGACCGCGCGGACGGCCTCCAGCACCTCGTCGTGTTCCCGATGTACACGCAGAACGGCAACCCCGACCGCAACCTCGAAGCGGTCGTGCTGCGCATGGTCTGGCCGGAGTGGCTGGCGGAGCTGGAGCGCACCCGCTACGACAACCCGCTGTTCTGCGGCATCACCTTCGAGGACTTCACCGCCGGCTACGACACCAACTCGGCCGTCCTCTTCCCGGAGACCATCGCCGTGCGCGAGGCCCCGGCCCGCTTCTCCTGGGGCGGCATCTTCTGCGACCGCGAGGCCGCCCGCTTCCGCCGGGTCACCGACGCCGCCGTCGACATCCTGGGCCTCGAACTGCCCGAGGACGTCGCGGCGATGGTCCATGACCAGAAGCGCTGCGAGGAGGCCTTCGTCCTGTGGGACATGGTCCACGACCGCACCCACAGCCACGGCGACCTGCCCTTCGACCCCTTCATGATCAAGCAGCGCCAGCCGTTCTGGATGTACGGCCTGGAGGAACTGCGCTGCGACCTCACCGCCTTCAAGGAGGCCGTGAAACTGGAGGCCGACGGCGTCCCGCAGGCCCGTGACGTGCAGTACGCGGTCCTCTTCGACCGCATGTTCCGCTTCCCGGTCACCGGCGAGCGGGTCCGCAACTACGACGGCCTCGGCGGCCAGCTCCTCTTCGCCTACCTGCACAGGCACGACGTCGTCCGCTGGACCGACAACAAGCTGCACATCGACTGGCAGCGCGCCCCGCAGGTCACCAACCAGCTCTGCGCCGACATCGAGCAGCTCTACCGCGACGGCATCGACCGCCCGAAGCTCGTCCACTGGTTCGCCGGGTACGAGCTGGTCTCCACCTACCTCGCCCCGCACCCCGGCTCCCGCTGGGCCAAGGGCCCCGACGCCCTGGATCTGACGCAGCCGCCGCGGAAACTCGTCGACGACGTGCTTCCGGACGAGTTTCCGCTCAGCATGTTCTATGAGGCGCTCGCCAAGAAGCTGAAGACCGTGATCGCCTCCACCAAGGGCATCACCGCGGCGGACACCGAGCGGGTCGCCGCGTGACCGCCCGGCTCGCAGACGTCACAGTCGCTGCCCAGGAGGCGAAGACCATGCAGAACGGCAACGGTGCACTGAGCGGCGCGGTGATCGCGGTGGCGGGCGCGGGCGGACCCGCCGGCCGGGCGGCCCTGCTGCGGCTGGCCGACGCGGGGGCGATCGTCGTCGGCTCCGACAACGACCCCGAGCGGCTCTCCGAGGCCGTGGACGCGGCCCGCTACGCGCACGGCGGCGCCACCGTCGTCGGCGACACGGTCGACCTCCTCGACCTGCAGTCGACCCGGGACTGGGCCACCCGCATCGAGAAGGACTTCGGCCGGGTCGACGGCCTCGTCCACCTCGTGGGCGGCTGGCGCGGCAGCGAGACCTTCACCCGGACCAGCCTCGACGACTGGGACTTCCTGGAGATGCTGCTGATCCGCACCGTGCAGCACACCTCCCTCGCCTTCCACGAGGCCCTGCAGCGCAGCGAGCGCGGCCGGTACGTCCTGATCAGCGCGGCCGGCGCCAGCAAGCCCACCGCCGGCAACGCGGCGTACGCCGCCGCCAAGGCCGCCGCCGAGGCGTGGACGCTCGCCACGGCCGACTACTTCCGCAAGGCGGGCGGCCCGGACGGGCCGACCTCCGCGGCTGCCATCCTGGTGGTGAAGGCATTGGTGCACGACGCGATGCGCGCCGACCGCCCCAACGCGAAGTTCGCGGGCTTCACCGACGTCAAGGAGCTGGCCGAGGCCATCGCCGGGGTCTGGGACAAGCCCGCCGCCGAAGTGAACGGAAACCGTCTGTGGCTGACCGACAAGCCGTGAACCCTCCGAAGACCGACGCCCGACGCCATCACGACCCGGAGGTCCGCGGCTTCGCCAGCGACAACTACGCGGGGGTCCACCCCGAGGTGCTCGCCGCCCTGGCCCTGGCCAACGGCGGGCACCAGGTCTCCTACGGCGAGGACGACTACACCGAGAACCTCCAGCGGATCGTGCGCAGTCACTTCGGCGCCACCGCCGAGGCGTTCCCCGTCTTCAACGGCACCGGCGCCAACGTCGTCGCGCTCCAGGCCGTCACCGACCGCTGGGGCGCGGTGATCTGCGCCGAGAGCGCCCACATCCACGTCGACGAGTGCGGGGCGCCCGAGCGGGTCGGCGGACTGAAGCTGCTCACCGTGCCCACGCCCGACGGCAAGCTCACCCCCGAGCTGATCGACCGGCAGGCGTACGGCTGGGACGACGAGCACCGCGCCATGCCGCAGGTCGTCTCGATCACCCAGAGCACCGAACTCGGCACCCTCTACACGCCCGAGGAGATCCGCGCGATCTGCGACCACGCCCACGCGCACGGCATGAAGGTGCACCTGGACGGCTCACGGATAGCCAACGCCGCCGCCTCCCTGGACGTGCCGATGCGGACGTTCACCAACGCGGTCGGCGTCGACCTGCTCTCCCTGGGCGGCACCAAGAACGGCGCGATGTTCGGCGAGGCGGTCGTCGTGATCAACCAGGACGCCGTGCGCCGGATGAAGCACCTGCGCAAGCTGTCCATGCAGCTCGCCTCCAAGATGCGTTTCGTGTCGGTGCAGTTGGAGGCCCTGCTGGCGAAGGACCTGTGGCTGCGCAACGCCCGGCACTCCAACGAGATGGCGCAACGGCTCGCCGAGGGCGTCCGCGCGGTCCACGGCGTCGAGATCCTGTACCCGGTACAGGCCAACGCCGTTTTCGCCCGCCTTCCGCACGACGTGAGCGAACGCCTGCAGAAGCGCCACCGCTTCTACTTCTGGGACGAGGCGGCCGGTGACGTCCGCTGGATGTGTTCCTACGACACGACGGAGGAGGACGTGGACGGGTTCGTGGCGGCGCTGAAGGAGGAGATGGCGCGCTGACGTCCGCAGGAGACGTCCCACAGGAAGGACTGCATAGATATACGGTCACCCGAAAAGTCATTGACTCGCGGGTGATCGTTTTTCTATGCTCTGCGGGCATGGAGCTGATCCAGCAGAACCCCGACCTTTCCGCATATTTGGCTGCCGACGAGGTCATAGACCATCACCATCCACGGGTGCGGCAGACAGCCGCGCAGTTGGCCAAGCAGGCGACGGACTCGTATGACTATGCGCGCGTCGCGTTCGAGTACGTCCGTGACGGCGTTCCGCACTCCCAGGACGTAGGTGATCCGCGCGTCACCTGGCGCGCGTCCGACGTGCTCGAACTGGGCACCGGGATCTGCTACGCCAAGGCCCACGCCCTGGCCGCGCTGCTGCGCGCCGAGGACATCCCGACCGCGCTCTGCTACCAGCGGCTGGCGCACGACGACGGGGACGGACACGTCGTCCACGGTCTGGTCGCCGTGCGCTTCAACGGCGCCTGGCACCGCCAGGACCCCCGCGGGAACAAACCGGGTGTGGACGCCCGCTTCTCGCTGACCGGGGAGCGGCTGGCCTGGGTGCCCGACCCGGCCCTGGACGAGGTGGACTACCCGACCCTCCATGCCGCACCGCACCCGGCCGTGCTCGGCGCCCTCCGGGCGGCCCGGGACAGGCCGCACCTGTGGAGGACGCTCCCCGTGGCGCTGTAGGGCCGGGTCAGCGGGCCTCGGCCTCGCGGACCTGTTCCGGGGTCGGGGCCGTGCCGCCGAGGTGGGCCGGCATCCACCAGGTGTCGTCCGGGCCCTTGGGGCGGACCGGGTAGGCGCGCTGCGCCGCCTCCAGCAACTCCTGCACCCGCTCGCGGAGTTGGCGGGTGATGGCGCCCGCGTACTTGTCCTTGGAAGCCTCGATCGCCTCGCCGACCCGGATGGTGATCGGGATGTGGCTGCGCTTGAAGTTGCGCGGGTGGCCCTTGGTCCACAGCCGCTGCGTACCCCACACGGCCATCGGGATCAGCGGGACGCCCGCCTCCTGGGCCAGCCGCGCGGCACCCGACTTGAAGCTCTTCAGCGTGAACGACTGCGAGATGGTGGCCTCGGGGAAGACGCCGATGATCTCGCCGGAACGCAGCGAGTCCAGCGCGTGCTCGTAGGCGGCCTCACCCTGCTTGCGGTCCACCGGGATGTGCCGCATGTTGCGCATCAGCGGACCGGAGACCTTGTGCCGGAACACCGACTCCTTGGCCATGAAACGCACCAGGCGCTTCTGCGGCAGTGCCGCCAGGCCGTCGAAGATGAAGTCCAGGTAGCCGATGTGATTGCTCACCAGCACCGCGCCGCCCGAGCGCGGAATGTTCTCCGTCCCCTTGAGGTCGATCTTCAGGTCCCAGACCTTGAACAGGGTTTGGGCGAGACCGATCGCGGGGCGGTAGACAAGCTCTGCCATGGGCGGAGTGGACCCTTCTCTCTGCCTGGGAATGGGTCTCCCGGCGGGAAGTTACGCAGCCGTAGGTTTACGGCATCTCGCAGATCGTGCCCCAAGAACGCACGAGTAGCCAGTCTTGGTGCCGGCCAGGGGCGAGATTCTCGTCACGTCGGACGCACGATCGACCCCCGGACGTTCACCCGGCGGTCACCGGGCCCGTACGGTCACCCGCCGGACCAGCACGTACATCTCGCATCCCAGGCAGTACCCGAACACCGCGTTCAGGAAGGCCGCGGCGAGCGCGGCGCCGGTCGCCACGAGGCCCAGCCACACGGGCCCCACCGCGAACCCGACCAGGCCCACCAGTGCGAAGACAAACCCGACAGCCTGCGCGAACCGCGGCGGCTCCGGCGGCTCGAACTCCGTCGGCGGTCCGAGGCGCGGCCGGACGAGCGTGCGGAACACCCAGCCGTACGGCGACCGTCCCACCCCGCCCGCCGCGCCCAGCGCGAACGCGAACGTCTGCCAGGCCAGCAGCCAGGCGCTGCCGGTGATCAGCGCGACCGCCAGCACCACGGTCGTCACGGCCGCCCCGAAGCGCGGGCCCCTCACATCGATGTCCATGCGTCAAGCATTCCGCAAGCCAACCTCCGTGGGGAGGGGGGAATCTTTTGCGGTCTCGTGAACGCTGAAGCACGCTGTGACCGGACTTGTGGTGTGTGGGCTGGTGCTCGCGGCGGCGAGCGCCTACGGAGTGCTGCATCGGCGGCGGAGCGGGAGAGTCAGGGTGCGCGGGCGGGACGGCGACAAGCGCGTCGGCGCGGCGGAGTTGAGGGAGAGGCTCGGCGAACGGGCCACGCTGGTGCAGTTCTCCAGCGCTTTCTGCGCCCCCTGCCGGGCGACCCGCAGGGTGCTCGCCGACGTGGCCGGAATGGTTCCGGGCGTCGCCCATGTGGAGATCGACGCCGAGGAACACCTCGACCTCGTGCGCCGGCTCGACATCCTCAAGACGCCGACCGTGCTCGTGCTCGACGCCGACGGCCGGATCGTGCGCAGGGCGACCGGTCAGCCGCGCAAGGCGGATGTGATCGCCGCGCTGGGGGAGGCCGTGTGAAGCCGCATTCCGGAACGCACTTGACTGTACGCGTCACCCATCGTCAGCCTGACCGTATGTCCCGAGAACTCCTTCTCCTCGCGCGCGACGACCTGCCCTGGGCGTTCCCAACCCCCACGGCCGGTGCGCGCTGTCCGGGTCCGTGAGCAGCCACGCACGAGCCCGTCGACCCCGGCAGAAGGACAACTCCATGACGGCCATCCCCGGCCTTCGTTCGCCCCAGCTCGCCTCCCCCGACCTCCTGCGCTCCGTCTTCCGCCGCCATGCCGCCGGTGTGGCGGTGATCACGGCCAGGGGGGCCGACGGCCCGGTCGGCTTCACCGCCACCTCGCTCAGCTCGGTCTCCGCCGAGCCCCCGCTGCTCTCGTTCGGCATCGGCACCGGCGCCTCCAGCTGGCCGGTGATCTCCGAGGCCGAGCACGTCGGCGTGCACATACTCGGGGAGCACCAGCGGGAGCTGGCGGCCACCTTCGCCCGCAGCGGCGCCGACCGGTTCGGGGCGCCCACCGGATGGCGTAGCGGCCCGGAGGGAGTTCCCGTCCTCGACGACGTGCTCGCCTGGCTGGTCTGCCGGGTGGTGGCGCGGGTCCCGGCCGGCGAGCACCGCGTCGTCCTCGCCGAGGTGGTCGTGGGTGACCCCTCGGGCGCCGGCCGGCCGCTGCTGTATCACCAGGGTCGCTTCAACGGTCTGCGAGACTGATTCCCGCACGATTACGCAGGGTTGCCTAACTCACAGTTCAAAGCGCTTGCTTAGCGGGCACGCAATGCGGGAACGTAGGCGTCGTACTGGCGAGTAATATTTCGAGCGGAGCGCAGGTCGCCCCGATCGGGATCGGCCGCTTCAGGCGCCTATGCTGCCTGGAAGAAGGCAGCCCAGAAATGACGATGCAGTAGGAGAGCCGGCGTGAGCTTGAGGATCGTTGTCACTGTGAAGTACGTGCCCGACGCCACTGGCGACCGGCACTTCGCCGATGACCTGACCGTCGACCGTGACGACGTGGACGGTCTGCTCTCCGAGCTGGACGAGTACGCCGTCGAGCAGGCGCTGCAGATCGCCGACGAGGCCGACGACGCCGAGATCACCGTGCTGACGGTGGGTCCGGAGGATGCCAAGGACGCGCTGCGCAAGGCGTTGTCGATGGGTGCGGACAAGGCGATCCACGTCGAGGACGACGATGTGCACGGCACCGACGCGATCGGTACCTCGCTGGTGCTGGCGAAGGCGATCGAGAAGGCCGGCTACGACCTGGTGATCTCCGGTATGGCCTCCACCGACGGCACGATGGGTGTCGTCCCGGCGCTGCTGGCGGAGCGGCTGGGTGTGCCGCAGGTGACGCTGCTGTCCGAGGTCTCCGTCGAGGACGGCGTCGTCACGGGCCGTCGTGACGGTGACGCGGCGAGCGAGCAGCTTCAGGCGTCGCTTCCGGCGGTGGTGTCGGTGACCGACCAGTCGGGCGAGGCGCGTTACCCCTCCTTCAAGGGCATCATGGCGGCGAAGAAGAAGCCGGTTCAGTCCTGGGACCTTTCCGACCTGGACATCGAGGCCGCGGAAGTCGGTCTGGAGGGTGCCTGGACGGCTGTGGACTCCGCGGCCGCGCGCCCGGCGCGTACCGCCGGCACGATCGTCAAGGACGAGGGCGAGGGCGGCAAGCAGCTCGCCGAGTTCCTCGCGGGCCAGAAGTTCATCTAAAGGCCCCCTCTCTTACCGCCCCGTACGCCTTCGCAATCCGCAGGAGAGCAATCCCATGGCTGAAGTTCTCGTCTACGTCGACCACGTGGACGGTGCCGTCCGCAAGCCCACGCTGGAGCTGCTGACGCTGGCCCGCCGCATCGGTGAGCCCGTCGCCGTCGCCCTCGGTGCCGGCGCCGGTGACACCGCCGCCGCGCTCGCCGAGCACGGCGCCGTCAAGGTCCTGACCCACGACGCCGCCGAGTACGCCGACTACCTGGTCGTGCCGAAGGTCGACGCCCTCCAGGCCGCCGTCGCCGCCGTCTCCCCGTCCGCCGTCCTTGTGCCCTCCTCCGCCGAGGGCAAGGAGATCGCCGCCCGTCTCGCGCTGCGGATCGGTTCCGGCATCATCACCGACGCCGTCGACCTCGAGGCCGGCGACGAGGGCCCGGTCGCGACGCAGTCGGTGTTCGCCGCCTCCTTCACCACCAAGTCCCGT
>NZ_JARGEE010001008.1:0-537 GCF_033794485.1 Streptomyces sp. MB09-02B | reverse complement strand
CCCCCCCGCCCCCCGAGAGGAGTTGACGAGAAGATGAGCCTGCGATCCCGTATCGCCGCCCCCGACGAGGGGGCAGCCGGACGCGAGGACGGACACCTCGTGGCCGTCTACCGCGCCAAGCTCCTCGAAGAGATCGACCTCGCCGAGATGTCGGCCCTGACCGCAGCCGACCGCAGGGCCCGCCTGGAACGCGTACTCGGCCACATCATCAGCCGGGAGGGCCCGGTCCTCTCCTCGGGCGAACGCTCCGGGCTCATCCGCAGGGTCGTCGACGAGGCCCTGGGCCTCGGCGTCCTCGAACCCCTCCTCGCCGACGCCTCGATCACGGAGATCATGGTCAACGGCCCCGACGCGATCTTCGTGGAACGAGCCGGCCGCGTCGAACAGCTCCCCCTCCGCTTCGCCTCGACCGACCAGCTGATGCAGACGATCGAACGCATCGTCTCCACGGTCAACCGCCGCGTCGACGAATCGAACCCCATGGTCGACGCCCGCCTCCCCACCGGCGAGCGCGTCAACGTGATCATCCCCCCGCTC
>NZ_JARGEE010001007.1:0-539 GCF_033794485.1 Streptomyces sp. MB09-02B | reverse complement strand
CCGTCCGGGGTGTACGGGGAGTCGGCACCGGGGTCGAGGTCGGGAACGCCGGAGCCGACAGGAGGGAAGGGGGTGCCTGAGGTGTCGGAGAAGGTGTCCCACGGGTCCTGGGCCTGGGGCTGTGCCGTGGGGTGGGTGTCGGCGGGGGCGTACGGGGCCTGGTTCGGCACGGGCTCGTTGCGTTCGCGGGCGTTGGACACCGCGCGGAGGCGGTCCACGGCGCCGTCCATCGCGAACTGGGCGGCGCCCAGGCCCTCGACGACGTAACCGCGGCGGGCCTGGCCGCTCTCCTCGAAGACGGAGAGGACGCGGTAGACCGCGGAGAAGCCGCCCTCGACACCCTCGGCGCCCACGGCGCCCCGGGTGACCACGCCGTGGCGGTCGAGGAGGGTGCGGGCCAGGGCGTGGGCGCGGACGGGGGGGTCGGGTTCGGGGGCTGTCTTTTATACACATCTCAGGGCCCACGAAACAGGCAAAAATCTCGTTTGCCTTCTTCTGTTTGAAAAAAAAAACACACAATAGAAAGAAAAGGAGACAGA
>NZ_JARGEE010001006.1:0-540 GCF_033794485.1 Streptomyces sp. MB09-02B | reverse complement strand
GGCCGGGAACGCGGCGGAGGGAGCGGTGTCCGCCGGGGGCGTGTCCAGGGTGGAGGTGTCCCAGTCGGAGTTCTCCATCTGGCGTGCCTCGGCGAGTCCGATGCCGCGCTGGAAGGCGGCCATCAGGCCGGGGTCGTGGCCGATGTAGTGGTCGGGGTCCTGACGGGGCGTGGGCGCGGGACCGCCGCGCAGCTGGGGCACGATGTGCTGCTGGGCGCGGCGGCGGGGCAGCTGGGGCTTGCCCATGGTGCCGCGGACGGCGCCCCCACCCCGGGGGGTCGGCGGTGTGCCGGCGTTGTCCGCGACCGTCCGCCGGTCGTCGGGGCGGATGCCGGGCACGGCCTCGGCCGGGTTGGGCCGGTCCTCCCGGGCGCCGCGCACCGGCACCGGCCCGACCCCGCTGCCGGCGCCTGCTCCTGTCTCTGCGCACCAGCTGACGCTGCCGACCAATAGCCCTGTGTACATCCCATGGGACGCCGTTGTTGTCAGAAAAACGCAACACGAAACTAAGAGCAACAATGGACGCACAAAAAAAAGAAA
>NZ_JARGEE010001005.1:0-544 GCF_033794485.1 Streptomyces sp. MB09-02B | reverse complement strand
TCGCCCGCCCGACACCCGCCCGCTGCACAAGCGGGTCCTCGTGTGGATCGGCGGCGCGGGCCTGCTCATAGCCGGCTCGGTGATCGGCTCCGCCGGGAACGACGGGCAGGAGGCCGTCCAGGCGGCAACCAAGCCCAGAGCGACCGTCACCGCGACCGTGACGGCCACGCCCGAGCCCGCTCCGACCGTCACCGAGACCGTCGAGGCCAAGGCGAAGCCACGCCCCACCGTCACGGTCACCAAGACCGCCACCGCCAAGGCGGCCGAGGCCGACACCGACACCGACACCGACACCGACACCGACAACAGTGACAGCGGCGGCGGTCAAGAGGACCCCGGCACCTGCTCGATCGTCTCCAACTCCGGCAACTGCTACTCGGCGGGACAGTTCTGCCGGAACAGCGACCACGGTGCCGTCACCACCACCGAGGACGGCACGGAGATCAAGTGCGCCTACAGCTCGAACGCCTGGCGCTGGACCTACGTCTGATCGGACGGATGACCGCCCCCGTCCGCCCCCCGCACCGTGAACCCGGTCACCAGC
>NZ_JARGEE010001004.1:0-547 GCF_033794485.1 Streptomyces sp. MB09-02B | reverse complement strand
GGGCGGGCCGCTCGGGCGATGCGGGTGGTCGGGGCGGGCCACTCGGCCCAGGTGGACCCGCTGCTCCCTGAGTTGACGGCCGAGCTGGCCGACATCCGGGGCGGTCGCCCCCGAGTCCCGGTCTACTCCACCGTGCTGGACGATCCGCGCGGCGACTGCGTGTTCGACGCGGCGCACTGGGCCGCCAATCTGCGGAGGCCCGTGCGTCTCGACCGTGCGGTCGCCGCGGCCGCCGCCGACGGTCACACCGCGTTCGTCGAACTCTCCCCCCACCCGGTCCTGGCCCGGGCGATCACGGACAACGCGCCCGGCGCCCTCGTCCTCGGCACACTCCACCGGGACGCCGACACCTCCGCCGACTTCCTGACCCGGCTCGGCACCCTGCACACCGCCGGAGCCCAGCTCCCACGGCCTCCGGGCCGCGTCATCGACCTGCCCGCGCCGCGCTGGCGGCATACCCGGCACTGGTGGACGGACGGCCGGGCCTGTCTCTTATACACATCTCAACACCCACGAAACAGGCAGAAAACATGAAACAAGTACAAGG
>NZ_JARGEE010001003.1:0-569 GCF_033794485.1 Streptomyces sp. MB09-02B | reverse complement strand
GTCCTGGACGCCCGCCGCCCCCGCCTGCTGTGGTCCCTGCCGTACGGCCTCTTCGGCCTGGCCGCCGGTGTGCTGGTACTGCTGGAGGGCCGGCAGGAGCCGTACGCGGTGATCGTGCTGACGGTGAGCATGGGCCCGGCGGAATGGCTGCTCCACCGCTACCGGGGACTGTCCGTCGCCGCGCTGCACGCCGCCCTGACCCCCGCCGGATTCCTGCTGCGCTCGGCCGGGATCCTCGGTCTCTGCCTGCTCCTCTACCTGCTGCCGCTGCTGCCGGCGGCCCTGCTCACCGACGCCGACCCCACCCCGCTGCTGCTGCTCGCCGCCGTCCTGTGGACCGCGCTGCTGCTGCAGGCATTCGGGGCGGCCTGGCCGTCGGCCGCCATCTGTCTCGCGGCGGCGTGCGGCGCCGGGACGGTCACCCTGCTACGCCTGCCACCGGGCGACCTGGCGCTGCCCCTGTGCAGCGCCGCCGCCGCGCTCTGTCTGTCGGCGTGCGCGCTGCGGCTGCTCGGCCGGCCCGCGCCGCACGCCTGAGCCCCGTGCCCACCCCGACCACCGCACACCCC
>NZ_JARGEE010001002.1:0-569 GCF_033794485.1 Streptomyces sp. MB09-02B | reverse complement strand
GTTCGTCGGGCGGGGAGTCAGGGGTGGGTTTCCGGGAAGGGGGCCGTGCCGCGGACGCGGGCGGTGATGCGGCCCGCAGACGCCGGACCTCGGTGCGCCAGCGGGCCGCGTAGGCGTCGCCCCCGCGCCGGGCGCTCCGCAACGCGGCGGCCAGGTCGTCGCCGTACTCCCGCGGCGGCTCCTCGCTCAGCAGCGCGACGACCTCCGCCGCGAGCTCGGCGCCCACCAGCGGCGTCGCGTCGAGGAGGGCCCGGGCCAGCCGGGGGTGGAGGCCGAGCCGCGACATACGGACACCCCGATCCGTGGCGTGCCCCGTGGGGGAGACCGCGCCGATCGCCGAGAGGACACCCCGCGCCGCCGCCATCGCCCCGCTCGGCGGCGGGTCCAGCAGCGCGAGCCCGGCGGCCTCCGGATCGCCCCAGCAGGCCGCCTGCAACGCGAACGCCGTCAGGTCGGCCACCTTGATCTCCGGCGCGGGGAAGCGCGGCAGACGGGCGTCCTCGGCCTCCGCCCAGCACCGGTAGACCTGGCCCTTATACACATCCACGAGCCCACGAGAAAGGCAGAAA
>NZ_JARGEE010001001.1:0-570 GCF_033794485.1 Streptomyces sp. MB09-02B | reverse complement strand
GTTCGGGGCGAGGCCCGGGGCGCCGTCGTCCGGGGCGTCTGCGTCCATGTCGGCGTCGGCGGTGCTGTCCACCTCGGCGGAGGGGTAGACGGCGAGGTTCGCCGGGTTGGGGCGGGTATCGCCGGTGGGGCCGTCGTCGTCGAACCAGCGGAAGTGAGGCGTCGGCGTCGCGGCGCGGATGACGCGGCGGACCTCGCGAACCCAGAGCTGCGCCTCTACGCGGAGGAAGGGCCTGATGTGTCCGGTGTCCGGGTCCTGGGCACGGGCGGTCGAGACCAGCGCGAGCAGACGGGCGAGGCCGGTGGCGACCAGGTCGATGTCGGTCCGGGCCGCCTCGTCCCAGGCCGCGCCGCCGCCGCGCTTCGCGAACTCGCGGGCGATCTCCGGGACGGTGACGGGGGTGTCGCCCGCGACGTCGAGGAGGGCGCGGATGAGGTTGTGCTGGCGGAGCTTCTCGCCGAGCTGGACCGGGTCGGTGAAGTCCCTGCCGACGACCAGCTCGGCGAGTCGGTGAAGGGCGGACGGGTGGGTTAGGGGCTGGTATTATAAAAACAATGAACGGTCCCGCGA
>NZ_JARGEE010001000.1:0-571 GCF_033794485.1 Streptomyces sp. MB09-02B | reverse complement strand
GAGCAGACCCGCCGCCCCCGCCCCGTCGTCAATCGCGACAACTCCGGCTTCTGGGAGGGGATCTCACGGCACCGGCTGCTCATCCAGCGCTGCGCCGACTGTGCCACGCTCCGTCTCCCCTGGCTGCCCGGCTGCAACGCGTGCGGTTCGGCCGCCTGGGACACGGTCGAGGCGAGCGGCGAGGGGGTCGTCTACTCGTATGTCGTCATGCACCACCCGCCCTTCCCGGCCTTCGATCCGCCGTACGCCGTCGGACTGATCGAGCTGGCGGAGGGGGTGCGGACGGTCAGCAACGTCGTCGGGGTGCCGTGCGACGAGGTGCGGATCGGGATGCCCGTACGGCTCGAGTTCGTGCGCTGCGACGAGGAGTTGGAGCTTCCGGTGTTCCGCGCGTGTCCCGCCGGGGCGGAGGAGGGGGCTGCCTCTTATAAACATCTCCCCCTCCGGACAAAAACCCTTTGGAAATCACCGTGGGCCCCCGTATCTAAAAAAAAAAAAGTCACATCCACAATACACACAGAACTCGCACGAAGAACGCACATAAACACAACAAAAGAAAACAACTAAACAA